>JAQSXL010000061.1 GCA_029256685.1 Gammaproteobacteria bacterium
AAAAAGTAGACTCAAAATGCTCATGTATGTCTTATACACTGCGCTTTTTCGCCTACTTTTTTCTACGACCTTGTCTCACCACTGTAGGTTATGCAAGAGCTCTAATAAATAAAATTAGCCGCGATCTTCAGCGGGATTTTTAACCCAAGGCAGCATTCTAATCAGCACTTCGTTTTTATCAAACCAGTGATGTTTTATAGCCGCCGCTAGATGAATAATAATGATTCCCGGAATGATCCAGGCCAAAATACTATGTAAGGTATTAAAAAAATTCGCTATTGTTTTATTAATTTCAATCCCTGGAACCGCTATCAACCAGCTACCTAATTGAGGAGGATGGCCCACTGCCGTCGACATAATCCAACCGCTTAAGGGCATCAAGATTAAAGCTAAATATAATAAATCATGTACGCCTCTAGCGGCCTTACGCTCCCATCTAGGCACAGCAGCGGGGTAACCCGGCTGAACATTCATGAAACGCCAAACTAAACGTAGTAGCATGAGCAACAAAACCGTTAAACCAATTAATTTATGCAGGTTATAGACCTGCAATTTTAAAGTCTTATCTTGAATAGTACCCATGATAAAACCCACTATCAGCAGTGCAATCACGGCAAGTGCCACCGTCCAGTGAAAAAATTTAGCGATAGCACCATAACTTGTAGCCGTATTTTTCAATGACATAAAAACTCCTAATTAAATCATATCCCTTGTGTAGTCTAAATTTTTGCTAATAACTGTTGTGCAAGCTCTTTTCCTAACTCTACGCCCCATTGATCAAATGAATTAATATTCCAAATGCTACCTTGTACAAACACCTTATGCTCATAAAGCGCTAATAATGCCCCCAATGTATAAGGTTCTAGCTGATGCAGTTTGATTAAGGTACAAGGATTATTGCCTGGCTGGTGGCGATAAGTGGGCAATTCTGGCTCGTCTCTACCCTGAACCAAAGCTTGGGCTTGAGCTAAGGCATTAGCCATTAAAATTTGCTGAGCTTGTTTATCCTGTGCCAAGGTATGCTCGGCTAAAATAAAATCCACAGCAACCCGTTCCGTACCCTGATGTAATAATTGCATAAAGGCATGTTGAGCCTCAATGCCACAACCTCCCCAAATAATAGGTGAGGTATGATAATCTACGGCCTGTCCGGTTACGGTAACCCGTTTACCATTACTTTCCATTTCTAGCTGTTGTAAATAAGCAGGCAATTGTTTTAACTGGCTAACATAGGGAATAACCGCTAGCGTTGGCGTTTGCCAAAAATTAATTTGCCATATACCCAATAGGCCTAATAAAACGGGTAAATTTTCCGCTAGAGGAGCAGAACGAAAATGCTCATCCATTGCCGCGGCACCTGCCAACAATAGCTGGAAATTATCCATACCAATGGCTAAAGCAATAGACAGTCCTACCGCAGACCATAAAGAATAACGCCCACCTACCCAATTCCAGAATGGATAAATTTGCTGCGTAGTTATGCCAAAGGTTTTAGCTTTTTCTGGTTTTGCGGTAACTGCAATAAAATGCTGAGCAATGGCTTTTTCGCCTAAGGCGCTGCTTAACCAAGCTCTGGCTTGCCGCGCGTTGTACAGAGTCTCATACGTGGTAAATGACTTTGAGGTAACAATAAATAAGGTCCGTTCGGGCGATAATTTACTTAAGGTATGCTCTAGCTCCATGGGATCGATACTAGCGACAAAATGACAATTTATTTTTTTATTGGCAAAGGGCGCTAATGCCTGCGTGACTAAGCGAGGACCTAAATCAGATCCACCTATACCCAAATTGACGATATCGGTAATCGATTGCTCAGTATAACCGCTATAGTCACCCGACCAAATCGCATCCACAAAGAGCCGCATTCGAGCTAACACTTGTCGAATGGATGGCATAACATCTTGCCCATCGACTACCCAAGGCTGCTGTTTTTGATAGCGCAAAGCCATATGTAATGACGGTTGTTGCTCGGTAATATTAAGCTTTGCGCCATTAAATAAATCTTGAATACGCGCGGGTAACTCAACCGCTTCTGCTAACGCATATAACAAACTTAAGGTTTCTTGCGTTACCGGCTGCTTAGAAAAATCTAGCGTTATACCCACCGCTTTTTTAGCAAAATGTTGTACACGCGCTGGATCTTGAGCTAACAAATCTCGCAAATGCGTAGTAGCGAGTGTTTTTTGATGTAAAGCTAATTTATGCCATTCGGCACGCTGGCTAGTAAGCATTCCTCAAATCCTGTTTTAAGCACCCGCCTAGTTTTTCACACCCAGTCTAGTTTTGCAAACTCCATCAACTAAAAATAAGCTTGTCATGAGTAGCAAAGTTCAAAAAGATTAGCCAAAATTCAGCTTAATTAAGTAAGGGGTATTATTTTCGCTGCTTAGTTTAAAATGCTATAATAATGCCACTAGCCTTAATTCAAGTAGGTGTCATATGGCATACTTGCAAGCGGCAATTTTTGATATGGATGGCGTGGTAACTAATACAGCCGAGTTACATTACACGTCTTGGAAGTTAATGTTTGATGAGTTTCTCCATAGCTACAGCGTTCAACAGCATCTGCCATTTCAAGCCTTTACCCAAGAAGATTATCTTTATCATGTGGATGGTATCCCTCGCCAGGATGGGGTGAAAAGTTTTTTAGCAAGCCGTAACATTAATTTAGCCGAAGGTTCTCCTCAAGATAATTTTTCTGCAACCACTATCTATGGATTGAGTAACCGTAAGGATTTATTATTTCAACAATTACTAGCGCAACAAGGTATAAAATGTTTTTCCTCTACTATTCAGCTTATCAAGCAACTACGCCAGCAAGGCATAAAAACCGCCATTATTTCCTCCAGTAAAAATTGCCAAACGATGATCAAGCTAGCAGGTCTTGCAGACTTATTTGATGTCCGGGTCGATGGTAAAATTTTAGAGCAACAAAAAATTCCCGGTAAACCACGGCCCGATATTTTTCTTACCGCCGCTAAAGAGCTTAAAGTAGAACCTGCTAATACCCTGATAGTTGAAGATGCCCTTGCTGGCGTACAAGCGGGTCACGCCGGAAAATTTGGTTTAGTCATAGGGATCGATCGCCAAGGTTTAGGCAGGGAAATTTTTAAGGAACAAGGTGCCGATATTATCGTCACCGATTCAGCTGAACTTAAAATTGAGGGTATTAAGCATTGGTTTGATTACCAGTTACAACCGGTGTTCACAACCCCTGAACAGCTCAATATGAATTTAGTTAAGCAAATAACGGGTAAACTATTAATTTTATTATTGGATTATGATGGTAGCTTAACCCCCATTGTTAATCACCCTGAACTTGCCATACTCGAACCTAGCATACGTAATTGTTTAAATCAGCTAAGCCGATATTATCCTATAGCCGTTATTAGTGGTAGAAAGCTAAGTGATATCCAGCAAAAAATTGGCCTACCTAATCTTTACTATGCCGGAAACCATGGGCTAGAAATTACAGGACCTATGCTCAAGCATATTGAAGGGAGTGAATTTCTTGCTGAAATTGCTCAAGTTTATCAACAGCTTTTACAACAGCTAAAAAATATTCCCGGCATTTTAATTGAGAATAAAAGGTTTTCATTATCGGTACACTACCGTTTGGTAACAGAAGCCGATCTCAAACCAATCCATCAGGCTCTCAACCAAATCTTAGCCGAGCATCCCAATTTAAAACGCCATGATGGTAAGAAAGTTTTTGAAATAAGGCCTCAGATAGATTGGAATAAAGGCAAGGCCGTATATTGGCTACTGACTAAACTACAACTAGCACAAAACGATACCTTAACTATTTATATTGGCGATGATGCAACGGATGAAGATGCTTTTCGGGCGGTTAAACCATGTGGCATTGGCATTTTAGTCACTTCGCATAAACAACCAACAGCTGCTCATTATTGCCTACGAGACACCCAAGAGGTTAAAAAATTTTTAGAGTTTTTACTCCAAGAGGTTTATTTACATGAATCCCTGGGTGCTAACCTTTAATGATTTCGATCCCAAACAAATAGGCTTAAGAGAAGCTTTATGTACCTTAGGGAACGGTTATTTTGCAACGCGTGGTGCGCTAGAAGAGTCTCTGGCGGATGCTTACCATTATCCAGGCACTTATCTAGCAGGTGGTTATAATAAACTAACCACTACTGTAGCGGGCCGTACCTTAATCAATGAAGATTTGGTCAATTTACCCAATTGGCTGGTAGTTAGTTTTTATCCCATCGATAGCCAACCCAATTGGTTGCTTTCTGCCAAACGACTCGAACATAAGCTAGAACTAAATATGTATCAAGGCCTATTAAAACGCAGCAGCCATATTATCGATGCGCGAGGGCGAGAAACCATCATTACTAGCCGGCGTATCGTTCACATGGCTAATCCTCACTTAGCCGCTATTGAATATATTATCAAACCCCTTAATTGGTCGGGCGAAATTAATCTTATTTCGTCACTGGATGGCTCTGTAACTAACCAAGGGGTAGCACGCTATAGCCAACTGAATGGAAAACATCTTGAGGTATTAAATAGAATCCAAATAAATAATGATACCCTAGGCTTATGTGTACAAACTAACCAATCACACCTACAAGTAGCCTTAACTGCCCGCACCCAAATTTTTGCCACGTACAACTGCTTGGCCATTCCCGCAAAAATACAAACGACTCAAGAGACTATTAGCCAGATTTTTAATTTTACTATTTCAGCTGGGCAACCCATTACCATAGAAAAAATTTTGACTTTATATAGCTCAAGGGATTTCGCCATCAGTGAATGCCAAATCGAAGCTAAAACAGCAAGCCAAGAAACTGGACGCTTTAAGAACTTATTAAAAACGCATAGACTGGCATGGAAACATGTATGGCAACATTGTGATATAAATTTGACGAGTAAATCACCTGAGTCAACTATCGTCCGGTTGCATACCTTCCATTTGCTGCAAACCCTCTCACCTCACATCATAGGTCTTGACGTAGGTGCGCCGGCTCGTGGTTTACATGGGGAAGCCTATCGTGGTCATATCTTTTGGGACGAATTATTTATTCTGCCCTTTCTCACCCATTATCTACCGGCGGTCTCACGTTCTTTATTACTTTACCGCTACCGACGCTTAAACGCCGCCCGCCGCCTAGCTAAACAAGCGGGTTACGCCGGTGCCATGTTTCCTTGGCAAAGTGCCAGTAATGGAGAAGAAGTGAGTCAGCGATGGCATTTAAATCCTCGTTCCAACACCTGGGGGCCCGATTATAGTTTCTTACAACGGCATGTAAATGCGGCTATTGCTTATAATATTTGGCACTATTATCAACACACGCTTGATGAAGAATTTTTAAGTGGCTATGGCGCAGAAATGCTATTAGAAATTGCCCGTTTTTGGGCCAGTCTGGCCACGTTTAATACCACGATTCAACGTTATGAAATTAAAGGTGTGATGGGGCCAGATGAATATCATGAATGCTATCCCAATGCTAATAAGCCTGGACTCAACAATAATGCTTACACCAATGTCATGGCAGTTTGGGTTATAGAACGTGCCTTGCAAACCATTAAAAGCTTACCTAGCAGACGAGTCATAGAATTGAAAGAATTACTTAAACTAAGCGATCAAGAATTAGCGAGTTGGGAACCGATTACACAGCGCATGTTTATTCCTTTTCATGCTGGTATTATCAGTCAATTTCAAGGTTATGAACGGCTTAAGGAATTCGCCTGGCAAGCTTATCAAACTCAATACGGTAATATTGAGCGCCTTGATCGAATCTTGAAAAATGAAAAAGATTCACCCGATCATTATAAAATAGCTAAGCAAGCCGATGTAGTCATGTTATTTTACTTGCTGCCTACCATGGAATTACAGCGCTTATTTAAGCAATTGGGTTACACCTTAACCGAAAAGATGATTCAACACACCATCGAATATTACTTACAACGTACCTCGCATGGCTCAACCCTAAGCAAAGTGATTTTTGCCAAAGTTCTGACGCCTTATAAACCCGAGTTAGCCAGAGAACTTTATTTACAAGCCTTATATAGCGATCTCCATGATACTCAGCAAGGTACCACACGCGAAGGCATACACTTAGGGGTTATGGCAAGTACTATTATCTAACTCTAGCTGGACTTGATTATTAAATTTAGCTAAAAAAATGGCTAGAATTTTCCCTATTAAATATGAAGGCAATAAAGTTATTATCATGAAAGAAGCCGGTGTATACTATTCATTAATCATCAAAAAGATAATAACATCTTAAGTTGTACAGAGAACGCTCGTGGATCCTTCACTAATAAGTTCGAAAAGGACAAAGAAAGAAACAATAACGTGGCAAATAATATTTATGAAAAAGTACTAGCAAATACTAATGATCTTTATTACCTCTAGTATCTTGGCAATAATTTATATTGAATCTTAGTCTTAATACGATGACTCATAATTTTTTTATTAATTATGAGAAACTAACCTAAAGGAGTTAATACTACGATGAAACTAACCTCTAGACAAAACAATAACGCTATTTTCTCAACTTCTTCCAATGATAGAGTGCTACCCGTATTTACAGGTTACTGGTATGACTACGTTAGATCGAAAAAGGTAGATAGTTGCGGTCAAACGCAATTTAAATATAACAATATCGAGGTTTCTCCCGAATATTTAGCCAAAGCTTTATTAGCAGATACCTCTCAATACTTAGATTGCACATGGAGCCAACCCTTTTTTACAAGTTATAATGAAAGGAATCCTATCGAATTTCCAGGTAACGAAGAAGACCAAAAGATATTAGGAGCAGCTAGTTATGGCCAAAGTTGGCAGATCAATTGTATTGGAGAGCATGCAGACGTCCTACATGCTAAATCGGTGGTCGTTTGGCCAGCCTATATTTGTCCAAAAGGTTCGCGATTTAGCCTACAAGAGTTTAACATGCAATATGATAAAAAGTGCACTACTATTCCAGGGCCTTGTGATGCGGATGTATTAGGACGTGAACTTGCTGCTCCTATAAAAACCTATGCTGGACATGTAGCCCTTGGCCTCAGTTCCGAAGGTGTACTTGAAATGTTAAACGAGCAACCTACCATCCAACTCAATTCGTTTGATAGCTTTAAACACAATCCTGAGTCACCAGGTTATTGGGGGGATGTCTATGGACTACCCCAAAAGCATAATTTAACACCTGAAGAAACAGATAATGTAATTGAATTAGGATTTGCACAAATCGACTTCAATCCTGAATATACCTATACAACCGACTGGAAACCTGGTAGTTACAGTAAATTGAGTATATATAATGCTGCCAATAAGCGATGGGAAGACTCTTATGGATTAACAAAAGGTAAATTCCGTTGTGATACCTTTGTTAACTATTGCTATAATTTTGGTTTAGGAGTGCAGATCCCTACTTCGGGGATTATATTACCAAAAAACACTTATAAAAGTTTTATATCAACGCGCGGTATGCCTACTTTATTAAATGACAATAAAAATAATTATACTTTTTCTCAGCAACCAGTTTTTATACCAACGCCCCCGATTGATCAGCAGCAGTATCTTATAAAATTACTGGCCAGTGAAACTTTGGATTTAGAAACAATTGATCAAATAATGAATACCTACTTAGTTGTTCAATCCCGACCTCGTTTAGACAAACTTAATTTCTTATGGAAGCAAGCAAACCATTATCAGCAAAATACTGATAAATTTGCCTATATTTTAGATTTTTTAGTGCAATTACGCCCCATTGAAATAGCGCATTATATTATTGACTTTTATCAGAGGGAAACACAAAGTAATAATAGAATCAAACTCCTGTCTACACTTACATATACAATAAGTCATCAGCCAGATGGTAAAGCTGATAAAGAGTTACTACAAAAAAACTTAGGTAATCTCATTAAAATTCAAAATTTCTTTACTAGTTTACTGGTAGAAGTTAATGATACACAAACTTTAATGCAAGCTAAATGGGGTATCTCAGCGATATTACCACCTATAGAAGCTCAGCGATTAATAGAAAATGCATTAAAGCGAATAGCTATTAATAAAGAAAATAGTCAAGTTGAAACGCAATTTTATCTCATTCGGTTGGGCCTAGCCTTTAGCAATGCGGAAATGCAGCAGCTATCTTTACCCCAGTTGTTAAAAGAAATACAAGGAAAATCTGCACAATCTAAAATGGTTTTCAACAAAGCCCTTTTTACCTTAACTAATTTTCTAAAACCTGCAGATATTATACAACAAGTCAGAGAAACTTTGCTTAATTATCTTGAGACTCAAAAGAGTGTAATTAAGGACCAAGTGCTAAGAGATAATATCCATATAATAAATCGCCATATTAATCCTTTTTATGAATGGCTAAAGCTTTACTGCAAGGCTAAGTCAAATAGTCCGGAACAAATGATAAAAATACTAAGCAATTACGTTGAACAACTACCAGAAAGAAAACTAACTCACTCAATCTCACTAGCACATAAAAGATTCTTGGCAAGTAAAAACACAGTATCAGATGTTTATGAGACAATAGATACTTCGCAAACATCCAGTGCCTCATCTATACGCACCCGTGGTATTATCTCAAGCGCATTTCAGTATACTAATGAACTTATCACCATTATTGGTAATTTTTTGACTGCTCAAGCAATTTCCCTTGTTTCGCCTTCCGATAATTCTCAAGCACTTATTATTCATCCTGCTTATTCCTACGAAACAGATAAGCCATTAGAAGGATTATTTGATGAACCTGTTGAACAAGAAAATTTTGCTAGCCATACCGTGCAAATAAGACAACCAATTGTTGCATCCTATGTACAACAAGCCAGTGCGCATTTAGCACTTTGGTGGGTAGGTTACGAGATATATAAAGACATTCTCTATTGGTGCTCCGGAGAATCTAGGCGGGAAAATTTGGCCAGACAACAGGTGGAACTAGCTGCGCAGCAACACTTTGATGAATTAAAACAAGCCTGTCAACATCTACCTTATGCCGCCATTTACTTCAAGGTAGTCAAAAGTCCTGAGGTGATGACTGTGCAAGAAATTGCAGCAGGTTTAGCATTGCTTACTTCTCACGAAATTAAGCAATTAGCTAAACTTTCTCAGATTGAGCAACACGTGTTAAATCAAGCACTGGCAAACTATCCTGAAAACCTATCCGAACAAATTAGCTGGCTTGCAGATGATGCTTATCATTATGCCAAAAATAATAATTTAATAGGTAACTTAAAGGAATCAATTGATAATTGTTACTCAGCTAATAGTAAAATATCTTTTTGGACATCTTCAAATTATTTACTCACTACACAAATAGTAGACAAATTACCAGCTGCTCAACAAAATCAGGTTGATTCGTATGACATATTGCAATTAACTCCATAAAAATGAAATAAAAAATTTAGTGGTATGAATGAATCGCTATTAGTGTGCTTAAAAGAGCTAGAAGAGAAAAACCACCAATTGCTGCCATTTATTGCTACACTTAAATCTTGCCTCATTGTCATGGAAGCTTGTAGTGGAGCAAACTATTGGTACCGACAATTTATCACGCTGGGTCATAAGGTTAAATTAATCAGCCCCCAATATGTAAAATAGTTTGTTAAGACAAATAAAAATGATGCCAATGATGCGGCGGTTATTTGCGAAGCCGCTAGCAGACCGAGTATGTATTTTGTTCCAGCAAAAACTATTGAGCAACAGGATATACAATCGCTCTATCGGGTACGTGAACGGTTAATTACACAACGTACCGCATTAGCCAATCAAATCCGTGGATTATGAACTGAATATGGCATTTACGTAAACGGATGCCAGAAAAATTGGAGGATGCAGAAAATGAATTAACCATGCAGGCGCGTGAATTATTTGCTGATTTGAGCGAAGAGTTTCGTGAGTTAGATAAAAGGATGGTTAGTTACACAAAATAATTTACAGATTAATTTTTACTTAATGAAATAATGACTTTTGACATTCATCCTCCATATATGGCTTATGAGTATTATTCTGTTCTTGCTAATTCTTTATTATCCCTACTAAACAGATATTTATCTAAAAGCTCTTGAAATTGACTTAGCTAAAATAAAAAACAAATTGATGGCAAAAAATGTGTAAAAAGGATGATCCAAAATTATTTGCCATATCATGTTTTCAATATATGGTTTTGCAGTATATAGCATTAGGGTAAATAAAATAATTGATAAGCTCATATAGAGCGTATAAAGGTATCCATAAAACTTACTAATAATTAGCGCATAAAGAAATGCTACTAATGCAGCTATAGATGAATAACTGATAAAAGCAAGAGGCCACCATCCTTTCATATCAATGTTATTCTGCCATAATTCATAGATAATAACAGAAGCGCTAATACCTAAAAGTATGAAATATAGAAAATAGAAATTAAATTGAAAATTTACTTTATAAGAATTTCCCTCAAATTTTAGGCTTTGTATAAAATTTTTAATACAATAGCTTGCTAAAAGTAAATGACCACCTACAATAATAGTCTTAAGTACCACATCATGAGAGTTTAATAACGTTGGCAGCCTAATAGGCCAGCCTGTGATTGCGCTAATACCTATAAAAATT
>JAQSXL010000062.1 GCA_029256685.1 Gammaproteobacteria bacterium
CTCGATTATCAATTGCAAATGGCTTTGAAAAAAGTTTTTGCTCATGAACAGAATATGGCTCTATCCATGGGTATTTATTTAACCGATGATAATAGCCTATCTAAATGGCAAACTATATTTAGCCAATATCCTGCACTTATCCGTATAATGGGTGGAATTTTTTATGACTGGCTTACCTCATGTAAAGAAGTAATCGCTAGATTGCATGCAGATAAAACTTTACTAACCCAACAACTCTTTGCTGGCACACCAATTAATGAATTGCTAACGGTAACTTGTGGACAAGGGGATCCACACGACGGAGGGCGTTCCGTAGCCATTTTGGAACTAAATACTGGCAAACTTGTTTATAAACCTAAAGATTCTAGACCTGCAAGAGAAATCCACAATCTCCTTACCTCGCTTAGTAAGGCCTTTGAAACTTGTAATATTCGCTGTCCCATTACTATATGTCGAGGTAAATACGCGTGGGAGGAATATATTGCCCAAAAGCCTTGTACTAATGAGAATGAGCCTGCAATTTTTTATAATAAACTCGGGCAATGGCTTTGTTTGCTTCAACTTCTAGGCGCTAATGACTTTTGGTTTGATAATCTAATTGCTTCGGGTTGCGAACCGGTATTTATTGACTTTGAAACTATTCTACAACCTTCTTTTAAAGAGAAATCCGCAACAACCCAATTACCGCTTAGCATTGATTTTAACAATACTCCAGCAGATGTCGGTATTTTACCCTATTTTATACCCGTAGCTAATCTGACAGCGATTGATATAGGCTGTTTGACACGACCTGGCTACCATAATAATCCATTATTTGAAACTGGCTTTGTTAAATCGCAAGAGCAAATAAAACTTGTTGAGCCAACGTGGTATGATGATAAATATGCTCCCAATTATCGGGGGGAGTTCATAGACATTACTCAGCATTTCACTAGCTTTTTGACTGGTTATAGTAATTTATATTGTAAGTTAGCGACTAAAGAAGGTGTAGGATTAATTAAAAATTTTATAAAAAGGATGGCTGATATTCCTTTAAGGTTTATCCGGCTAGATACGTGGTCGGGTTATCGTTTCATTAATATAAGTTTGCTGCCAGCTGCCTTAGTTGATGGGGTACAAAGAGAAATTTATTTGAATCGAGTTTGGAGAGTGTTTGGACTTGATAACTCTGTGGATTTAGTTAGTAGCTGTATAGTTGATCTGCGGCGCCTTGATATTCCTCTTTTCTATACCTATGCAAACAGACTTTTACTATACTCTAAAAATAAGCTTAGCTTAGATAATTACTTTTCGCACTCAGCCAAGCAATTAGTTATAAGAAGATTAGATAATTTAAATTACGAGCAGTTGCAAACTCAATTGAAAATGGTGGAAACTATTTTTTCAACCAGGCAAGATCAACCTAGTAAACCTTTACCTATGAGTAAGCAATTAAGTCTAAATTCGCTGCCAAAATGGTTAGATATTGCGCGAACCATAGCGGATAAACTACTTAATTTATTGGTTTACTCAGAAGATGGATTACCATTTTGGGCTGGGCGAAGTTTTTCAAAGCTAACAAATTCTTATTATTTTGGCTTCTTGCCTTCTGATATACGTTCTGGCGATTGTGGTATTGCTCTCTGCTTAGCAAAGCTTTATTCCATAACTGGAGAGAGAAAATATAAAAATTTAGTCAAAGAAATCATCCAAAAAATAGGTTTTCTAATTAATCCTAATCAAGAAAAATTTACAAATCTTAATAAAGAGCATTATTTAGGAGATTGGTTATATACCACAGTCGTTTGTTCAAAGCTCTGCAAAATTAAAGTGCCGAATGACATAATTAATAATTTAATTGAAGCAGCAAAAAAGCTAGCCTTTAGCAAAAAGGAATTGGTGACTTATTTAATGCTCTTGAATACTATCCCTAAATTAATGGGCAGTAGAAATGTGTTTAAAGTCATAGGCGATGGCTTAGTTGTAGAATTAAACAAATTGACAAGGGAAGAAATTGAAAATGAAAATAGCACTTTTGATACGAACAATATAATGGGGCAATGGGCGAATGCCAGAAAATATTGGCCAAACTTAAAACAGCTTGAAGCATCCGCTAATTTAAATTCGAGTAGTTATTCATCATCTGTAGAACCACGAGAAGCAATTAGCAAGCAGTTTGTTGAAACTCATGATGGTATGGTTTCAGTTTCAACAAAAAAATTGATAAATAAATTTTGGGATGTGTTAGTCAATTCAGATTTAAAAGGGGAACAACCACGTCAGATTTCTTCTGAAATAATTGCTAAAATTATATATAAAAGGTATGTATCATTTGGCTCTTGGTTTCCAGATGATTATGCTAGTGATGATCATAATCTCTCGATTTTTGATGGGTTAAGCTTAATGCTGTTAATTTTTATAAGCCTACATGATGACACATTTGTAAATAAGAGAGCGGATTTTTATGGCACATTTCAGTATATCCATTTTGGATCGGCTGGTTCATAATGCTCACAAACTTGAATTATTTGGCGAGTCATTGCACTCCGCTTGTTCGGCTTCCGAGTGAAATGCCGATCGGTTTGAGTGGAATACACATAATTTGGTATGGCTTTTGCAATGTCCTAGCCCCTAGGGGATTTTAGTTAGCAAAATCGGTCAAGTTAATCGCTTTAAACGCTCTAAATAATCGGCTTCGCTAATGAACTTTCCTTGTTGTATTCCTTGGTAAAGGGATTCTGTGAGCACTTCCATGATTTGATGTTCTGTTTCATGGATGCCGTGTCTTCGAGCGAGATTAGTATAAATGGCTCTGATTCCAGTAGGCCTGTCGGTGGTAATTTGTTCTAATAAGGCCTGATGCAGAGATAAATGTAAAAATGGATTGGTTTTTCCCATTTCCGGTAAATAATCCTGAACTAGATATTTTTCGGGATTATTAAATAAATCCTGGTATTCGGGATGTTGTTGGATGATATGTAAAATTTGCTGCTCTAAGGGTTCTAAAGCTTGTTGTTGCTGATGTTTGCGCCAAACCTCAAAATAAAATTGCCTAAGTTCTCTGCGATCAGTGTTTTCAAACATGAGCTATTCACCTGTTTTATCTGGATATTCGCATAAATCTTTGATGATACATTCTGGGCATTTGGGTTTACGGGCAATGCAGGTATAACGTCCGTGCAAGATCAACCAGTGATGAGCATGTAGCATAAATTCTTGTGGGACTATTTTAACCAGGGCTCTTTCTACTGCAAGTGGCGTTTTACCTGGGGCTATACCCGTCCGGTTAGAGACGCGGAAAATATGGGTATCTACCGCCATCGTAGGTTCCCTAAATATCACATTGAGTACCACATTGGCAGTTTTTCTGCCAACCCCGGCTAGGGCTTCCAGGGCTTCACGCGAATTGGGGATTTGGCCGTGATGTTGCTCAATTAAAATCTGACAGGTTTTAATGATATTTTTAGCCTTGGTATTCGAAAGATTAACCGATTTAATATACGTTTTTAGCTGGTCTTCCCCCAGTTTAAAAATGGCTTCCGGTGTATTGGCTACTGGATAAAGTTCTTTGGTGGCCTTATTAACGCTTTTATCGGTGGCATTAGCGGATAAAATAACCGCAATAAGCAATTCAAAGGGACTATTATAAATCAACTCCGTAACAGGCTCGGGCATTTGCTTCATAAAGCGGTAAAATATTTCATAGCATTGCTGAGGGTTCATGACTATTCCTTAATTAACTTTTTCTCTTTCACTCTGGCTAATGCCGCTTGGATAGCTTCTTGCCTAGCATTAATGGGATTACAAAGATTATTGGCTAATTCAGATGGTTTAGTTTGTTGCACCTTAATCGATTTTTCTAGAGTTAAGCGCTGTATTCTCGCTTCATAGCGTTGCTTAGCCTGTGCGGGCTCGTAAAGAGGTTCAGGTAACTCAAGCATATCAATGCAGTCAACGGGGCAGGGGGCAACACAGAGTTCACAGCCGGTACATTCCATTAAGAGTACGGTATGCATTTGCTTTGCACCGCCTATAATGGCATCTACAGGGCAGGCTTGAATACATTTGGTGCAACCAATACATTCATCTTCGCGAATTTTAGCCTGCATGGCAGGTTTAGCCAGGGTTACCATTTGGGTTTGTAAGGGTTTTACGTCAATTTCCAGCAGTTTGGCCAAGGCATTCAGTGTTGCCAAGCCACCTGGTGGGCAACGGTTGATCTGCTCATTATGTAAGGCTATGGCCTCGGCATAGGGACGGCAACCTTGATAGGTACACAAACCACATTGGGTTTGTGGAAGTAAGTCATTAATCTGTTCTAATAAATCTTTGGAATTTTGCATGTTAATTTGAAATAAAGGCCGTTACTCATACCAAGAAATCTAACTCGATTCGCAAACTCATTGTAGCGCAAAAGCCAGCTAGATGCACGTTGCATAGGTTTGTGGATTAAGTGGATTGAATTATCAACTTGCTGTGAATACTTTTCTGTACGCTACAGTTTTTCTTCCCTGAAAAACAGGCGCGTAATTCAATCCACTTAATCTACGGTTAGAGTATCTTTAGCTTTGTTCATAATTTCCATGCGAGTCCACTAATAATCCCAAAGACAAAGGGGCTAATGTTACTGAGTCGCTTCTTGTAATTGTGAAATTTGCTCTGGCGTTATACGCATTTTGAGCGGTTTAAATGGGTTAATGGTATGAGCTAGTAAGGGTTTTGCAAGATCTGCCCAGCTTAACTCAGGGATATTTAAAAACTCTTCTATTTGGTTGGCCATTTGCGGCAAAATCGGTTTGAGGTAAACCGTTAAAATTTTAAATAAATTTAAGCCCATGCTACACACGTTTTGTACCTGCGTCTCCTGTCCCGGTTCTTTAATTAATACCCAAGGTTTTTGAGCATCAATATACTGATTAGCTATATCGGCAAGTTCCATAATTTGTCTGACCGCACGTGCGTATTCGCGGGTTTCATAGCTTTCGGCAATGAGGGCTTCGGCTTTAGTGAATTGTGCTAAGAGTTCGGGTGCAGAACATTCAAGGCTGAGTTTTCCAGCAAAGTGCTTGTGAATAAAGCCCGCACAGCGGCTGGCTATATTCACTACCTTACCGACTAAATCCGCGTTTACCCGTTGCATAAAGTCGGTAAAGTTTAAATCGATGTCCTCAACAGCACTGCTTAATTTAGATGCAAAATAATAGCGCAGATATTCCGGATCAAGATGGTCTAAATAGGTGCGGGCTTTAATAAAGGTGCCGCGTGATTTAGACATTTTTTGGCCATTCACGGTTAAAAAGCCATGGGCATAAATGCTGGTTGGTTTTCTTAAATCCGCACCATGCAACATCGCAGGCCAAAATAAGCTGTGAAAATAAACAATATCTTTACCAATAAAATGATAAATTTCGGTATCTTCTGCTTGCCAAAGTTTTTGAGAATCACCTTGTGAATGAGTTTCGCAATAGTGTTGTAAGCTAGCTAAATAACCAATGGGAGCGTCTAACCATACATAGAAGTATTTATCGGTGGTACCAGGAATGAGAAAACCAAAGTAGGGTGCATCTCGGGAAATATCCCAGGCTTGCAAGCCGCTTTGTAACCATTCCTGCAATTTATTGGCTATTTGCGGCTGCAAACTGCCACTTTGAATCCACTCGGTTAACATCTCGGTATAGTGGGCCAGCTCAAAAAAGTAATGGACCGATTCTTTTTCAATAGGGGTTGCGCCAGATAATACCGAAATAGGATTTTTTAAATCTAGGGTAGAGTAAGTTGCGCCACAAACTTCACAGCCATCGCCATATTGATCTTTGGCGCCGCATTTAGGACACTCACCTTTAATATAGCGATCGGGTAAGAATAATTGCTTTTCTGGATCAAAGGCTTGTTTGATGGTGCGGGTGCTAATATCACCTTTAGTCAATAGGCGTTGATAGATTTCATTGACTAGGCTTTGATTTTCTGTGGAATGGGTGGAATAAAAGCTGTCGAAGTTAATGAGAAAATCGGCAAAATCTCGTTGTTGTTCAATACTGGTTTGTTGGATTAATTGTTCGGGCATTAAATTTTGCTTTTGAGCATTAATCATAATCGGCGTGCCATGGGCATCACTACCACAGATATACCAACATTTATTACCCCGTAAGCGTTGAAAACGCGCCCAAATATCGGTTTGGATATATTCTACCATATGACCCAGGTGGGCTGGACCATTGGCATAAATGAGGGCGGCGGTGGCGATAATGGTACGATTCATATAAAATTCCTGGCTTGAGTTTTAAGTTATCTTTATGATAAATTTTATAAAATTTTGGTTAATGGAAACTGTGCATTTTTATTTGTAGAGATATTATCTTTGGCGCTATGAATTGGCAAGTGCGGATTTATAGCTCTTCTTTTAGTATAATTCAACAGTGAGCCTGGCTATTTTAGCAGGAAATATGTCTAGTAAGCTCATGCAAAATTTAAGGTGTCATCGCTGGATTTGAGAGGGAAGCAGTATCCTCGGTACACAAATTAAAATAATAGTTTCTTAAGGTATAGGCTTCTTCATAAAAAGTCTGAATGGCTTGTTCCGATAAAGTCTGGAAGGTATAAGCCTCACGTTCAGCCAATTTAATCTTCTCACTTTTATTTTTATAAGTAGGTTGATTTAAGGCGCTAGTTACCACCCTTGGTATAATTGAAACCGCATAAGCAGGATCACGGGGCTTGACCGCTAACAGCCTTTTACTGCCTTGTATAGGTAGTTCTTGTATAACCTCTACAAGTTCTTTGTCATTGTCAATAGGTAAAGCAAAAGTAAAATCTTGGCTACCTTGCTTCCATCCTGCTTGGGTAAGTTGTTGATAGGTATGAGGTGATATTGGGGTTACTATCACACTACTTAGGCAGTTTTTACTTGCCTGCGTGTAGCTATCTAATAACCCACTGTCTATAGAGGATAATTTTAGTCCTCTCTTTTTCTTTGCCCGCAATTCAGCGAAATGATTAATACGTTTATCGCCCAGAGCCAGGGCTTGATTATAGTCTCTAATATTTTCTACAGTAGCAGGAAAAACCGGTGTTATAGCGGATTCTATAGAATCGGCTTTGCAGCGTTGGCTTTGGTGGCGAAAAAATGTATCGGCATGGATAAATTCGTGATGGAGCAAGACTGGGTCAACTTTCGGGGAATCAGATATATAGAATACCTGTCCTTGACCATGAAATATTGCATCGGCTTGGCTACCAAATGAGGCTTTAATTTGTTGTTGGGTAGAACAATATATTTTGAAATTATCGTTACTTAAGGCTCTATTAATAAGTTGTTTACTGCCAGGTAGGCGCCGGGCTAGCTCAAAAGTTTGCGCTTCTGTCTTGCGGCATTTTTCCAACTGTGCTTTAGTACGTTTTATGGCTGGATCAAGCAGCGTTTTCTGATTAATAAACTCAGCCAATGCTATCAACTCATTGAGTTCTTGAATACGACGATTAAGTTCGTTGAATACAGCGTTACGGGTGTTTCGAGTTAAATCACCTACTAAAAATTGTTGATGTATCTCATAAGCTATTTCATGGAGATGTGACAATCGTACTGCCTCATCCTTGTATTCATTAAGTTTATCTTCAATATCTTGCAAAATAGTTTTAGTATTTTCTACATGGTCTTCGTGATTTTCGATAATAAAAACACCGCCTATCTTTTTGCCAAAGGCATTGGCTGGACGATTTGCAAAATTAGTAGTTAAATAGTCTGGCCTATAGGGAGTTAGGGTGGAGGCAGAATTTGCAAATAATGTGGTTTTTAAACGAGTAAGGGTAGTATTGAGGGCTATACTTGGTAACATCGCGATTATTCTCCTTTTTACAAGAAGTGAATTTTTATATTAGAGTGCTTTCAAGATCCGCAGTAGTGAGACAAAGGCGCAGAAAGAATGTGCGAAAAGGCGCAGTGTACAAACGAGTACATGAGCATTTTGAGCGCATTGTTTCATAGAGATTGGTCATTAATGGAGATTTTGAAAGAACTCTATTATCTATAAATGTCTAATTTTTAGCAAAACTGAGCAAACATAGCATAATTTTGCAAGTTATGAAATGCGAACCGATTAAAGCCTTAAGTAAATGAGAACTTCATTATATCTAAAAATGGCTTATATAGCAGCGCTCAAAACAAAAGTAGCGCTTAAAGCAGATTGAGGTAAGTCGTTAATGAGCTATTTTCTTTATCTATTTTATGAGCCTGTTACAATAGGTGTATTTTATAACTATTTTTTTATATGTTAACGATTACTAAACAACAAGTAGAGCAAGCCTTAGCGGCTTTTTTTGATCCCTATCTTGAACAAGATTGGCTAAGTGCCGGTTTTGTAAAATCCATTACTATAGCGGACAGGCTGGTTATTCAAATCCTGCTGGGTTATCCCGCCGCGGGTATTCAACAACAATTGCTAAGTCAGTTAACCCAGCATCTGCAACAAACCCTTGGTACTAATTCAGTGGAAATTGAACTTGGCTGGAAGATAATTTCCCATGCGGTACAAATGGGCGTGCAAAGTTTGCCGCAGGTAAAAAATATTATTGCGGTGGCTTCGGGCAAAGGTGGCGTGGGGAAATCCACTACGGCTGTTAATTTGGCCCTGGCGCTTCGTGCAGAAGGGGCGCAAGTAGGATTGCTAGACGCCGATATTTATGGCCCTAGTCAGCCTATGATGTTAGGTGTGCAAAAACGTCCTGAGGTTACTGAACGTAAAACCCTATTGCCTGTTATGGCGCATGGTCTTCAGACCATGTCTATAGGCTACTTAGTAGATACCTCCTCAGCCATGGTATGGCGAGGACCCATGGTAACCGGGGCTTTACAGCAATTACTCAATGAAACCGAATGGCAATCCTTAGATTATTTAATTATTGATTTACCGCCTGGAACCGGCGATATTCAGCTAACCTTGGCACAAAAAATTCCAGTCAGTAGTGCTGTAATTGTTACCACACCCCAAGATATTGCTTTGTTAGATGTACGTAAAGCCATCACCATGTTTAATAAGGTAAAGGTTCCGGTATTGGGTATTATCGAAAATATGAGTGTTCATCTGTGTAGCCAATGTGGTCATCAAGAAGCTATTTTTGGTACGGGTGGTGGAATGCAGATGGCCGAGGAATATCAGATACCGCTGTTAGGTCAACTGCCCTTAGATATTAATATTCGCCAGCGGGTAGATGGGGGGAATCCCACGGTAGCTAGTGAGCCTATGAGTACAACGGCATTGATATATCGAGATATAGCCCGTAATTTAGCTGCCCGCTTAAGCATGCAAGCTAAAAACTATAGCCGATTATTTCCTAAAATTGTGATTGAGAAGGAGTGAATATGGCAATAAAGTCTGATAAGTGGATCCGCCGCATGGCAGAAGAGCAGGGCTTAATAGCTCCATTTGAGGCTAATCAAGTCCGCGAAATGGCAGGGCATAAAATAATATCGTATGGTACTTCTAGCTATGGCTATGACGTGCGCTGCGCACCCGAATTTAAAATTTTTACCAATATTAATTCCGCTTTGGTGGATCCTAAAAATTTCGATATTAATAGTTTTGTTGATCTTAAATCAGAAGTTTGTATTATTCCACCCAACTCATTTGTTTTGACCCACACTATAGAATATTTTTGCATCCCTCGGAATGTTTTAACCATTTGTTTAGGTAAATCAACCTATGCACGTTGTGGTTTAATCGTAAATGTAACCCCGTTAGAACCAGAATGGGAAGGACATGTTACTTTAGAAATTTCTAATACCACTCCTTTACCGGCAAGAGTTTATGCTAATGAAGGCATTGCTCAAATGTTATTTTTAGAATCGGATGAAATCTGTGAAACTTCTTATAAAGACCGTGGTGGGAAGTATCAGGGGCAACGCGGCGTAACATTGCCAAGAACTTAGCTAAACCGAGTATTTTGTTCAACAGCGAGGCGCGGTGCTTGTGAGTAGCGCAGTTTATATCTAACAAATGATGCAATGTACCGAGTGTTGCAACGCCGCTGTTTGACGTCTGTTTCCATGCTTTAGTTTGAAAATAAGTTTTTATTTATCCAAAATGGAAAGCCAAGGATTGCTTACATAAGCTACCCATTCAGTTATGTAAGCGGTTTTTCTTTTGTTATTCGATTAACCCTATCTCTAAGTTCTTTGCCAGGTTTAAAATAGGTTCGATATTTACCTTTGGTAGTAATCTTTTGTTTGGTTTTAGGATTATGTGCCATGCGCTCGGATTGAAAATGTAAGCAAAAGCTACCAAAGCCTCTTATTTCAATACGTTCACCGTTAGCAAGGG
This sequence comes from Gammaproteobacteria bacterium, assembly GCA_029256685.1. GTDB lineage: Bacteria > Pseudomonadota > Gammaproteobacteria > JAQSXL01 > JAQSXL01 > JAQSXL01. The sequence continues at coordinate 10,293 of JAQSXL010000062.1, forward strand.
AATCGGTCAAGAGTTCTATCAGTTTATTAACGGCCACGCCCATGTATTCACTGGAATACTTAGTTTGCTTAGCTGCTATTTTTTCTATGAGATTTGATTTAATCATGTGCTTACTCAGCCATTAAACAAGGGTAATCTAGCTAAAAATTAGAGGCTAGTATAGCACTTTTAGCCAAAATAACTGATGCCAAACTCATGATAAGCTAGCTGGCATCATAAGATTAAAATTTGTAAGTGATAGCGAAAATAATATTATTAGTAGAAAACTGCTTTGCAAAAAAATTACTAGGTGTTTTAAGGCCTTCTGTGGTCAGGACCGTATCCCGGGTGGCTGCTTTGCCTAATCCAAAATATTGATAGATAATGGATAAATCAAGCTGTGAATTAAGTCGATAGCTAACTCCTGCTAAGAAATCATAGGCAAAGTTCGCGCGGGTTTTAGCTGGCCAGAAGCCACTGTAGCCTAGATCTGTATCTGAGACAAAGTTTGCCGCAGTTTTATTAAAGCTTAAGCCCGCACCAGCCCCCAAGAATGGCTTATAGGAAGAACCCCATACCCAAGAGTGAATGATATTGATTAAAATAGCATTACTGCTTATGGTTAAGTTATTAAAATCATGATAATTATCTTCTGTGGGATATAAGGCACCCATTTTAAAGGTTTGCCGATTTATATGAAGGGTTTGTAGCTCTACGTCAAACGGAAAATTTTGGATGGGATTGCTATAACCAAGCGCAAAGCCATATGAGCCACTTTTATCATGGGTATTAAAATAGGTTGAAATATTTGAGTATTTTCCATCCGCCAACGTTAGCCTATGAACCTTACCCCAGGATGCTCCAACTGATCCCTTAAGGTAAAAATTATCCTTAGATAAGTTAGCTAAACTGTTGCCAGAAATTGCAGATAAACTAAGGGTTAAAGCACTAATAGCCAATCTTTTCATAAATATCCTTATATTATATTTTTGCTCAGTAGCTAAGTTTATGGAATAGTTCGATAAGCATAGCAAGATTAAGTATTTTTGCTAGAGTAAAATAGAAGAAGCAATTATTAAAATTTATGTTAAGAGGTTGTTAAACAATGGTAGTTAAGTTATTTTTGACGTAAGATGTGCCAAAATGTTGTATGGTTGAAACTATGTTAGGTAAACGAAGTTTAATTTGTTTTTGCTTATTTATTTCATTAATTGGAATACCCTTATCGATTCAGGCCCTGTCTGAAGCAGATTTATATCAAGCTATGGTTCCTGTGAATTCACAAACTGATAGCGAGCGCCAAAAAATACTACCAGAGGCAATGACTCAGGTGTTAATTAAGCTCAGTGGTAATCCGCGTTTAGCTGATAATGTTAATATCCGGAGCTACTTAACCCAAGCGCCCCGATATATTCAACAATATCGCTATGGTAGTTTACCTAACCTTAAATCGGTGCTATTTGTTACTTTTAATTCATCGGCCATAGATAATATTTTGCAAAAATTAGGTCAGAAAAAATGGGTTAGTGAACGGCCCGTAGTGTTGGTTTGGTTAGCAACCGAAGCGAATGCTAATCATGTCACAATAGATGAATCCGATAAAATTGGCCAATTAATAAAGCTCAATGCACAACAACGAGGAATAACTTGTATTTTTCCTGCTTATGATCTAGAAGATATGCAGCAAGTATCGGTGAATGATCTATGGGCGCCTAACCCAAGCCCCATCCTGAAAACTGCGCAACGCTATCAAGCCGATAAATTATTAATAGGCAGAGTTACACAGGCTAATTCCCAAAGTTGGTCTGCGCAATGGCAGTTGGGAAATGCCGAGCAATGGCAAACTATTAATGCAAGCGGTACTAATCTTAATGAAGTTATCCAGCAAGGTATGGATCAAATTTTACTACAATTAGTAAGTAACGATGTTTCACCGAATACAGGCAATGCGCCTAAACAAAAGATTGAGATTATTGTTAATAGAGTAACGGGATTGGCCGACTATCAAAAAGTACAAGATTTTCTACAGAACTTGCCTGCAGTGCTGTCGGTGCAAGTACTCAATGTGGGAGCCGATCAGCTAACCTTTAATATTGCAACGCAAGGGACAGAAGAAGATTTAATCCTCGCTATTGAGCAAGGAAAACTGCTCACTGCATTGCCAAAAACGGACCAAAATGTCTTGGAGTATGAGTTAAGCTTATGAGATGGCATTATTTACCCAATCTGATAACAATTTTACGTATTATACTGATTGTGCCCGTTTGTTATAATATTGTTCAAGATCGCTTTTTGCCCGCTCTCTATTTTTTAATCCTTGCGGGTTTAAGCGATGGCTTGGATGGTTATTTAGCCCGGCGCTTTAATTGGCAGACCCGCCTAGGCTCTTTATTAGATCCTCTAGCCGATAAATTAATGGTGATTAGTTGTTTTACCGCGCTTACTTGGGTTCAAGCTATTCCTTTATGGTTATTTATAATTATTTTACTTAAAGATATTATTGTAGTAACGGGAGCCATTATTTATCATTTTTTCATTGCTTCTTATGAGTTCTCGGCAACGTTATTGAGTAAGCTAAATACCTTTTTACAAATACTATTTTTAGTCACCGTAGTGATTAAAATGCAATTTGCTAGCATACCCAATATTCTTATTCTGGCTTTAATGTATGTAATGTTATTAACCACCTTAGGTTGTACCCTGGATTACATTTGGATATGGAGTAAAAAGGCTTATACACATGTTCGTAAATCACATGATTAATCAATTGCCATTAAACATTCAGCTCAATGATATCGCGACCTTTGCTAATTTTTATAATGGCAATAATCAAGCGGTTGTTAAGTATTTGCAAGATTCTCTACAATTTAAAAATCAGCCCATCATTTACATTTGGGGCCAAGAAGGTACTGGAAGAAGTCATCTGTTACAAGCTTGTTGTCACATGGCCCAACAGTTACAGCTTACGGCAAGCTATTTGCCATTGACCGATTATAAGGAATGGCAACCCTCTATTTTAGAAGGATTAGAACAATGTGATCTGGTTTGTTTGGATGATGTTGAACAGTTTGCCGGTCAAGCTAAATGGGAGGAAGCTTGCTTTAATCTTTATAATCGTGTTCAAGCGGCTGGTAAACAGCTTATAGTCTCAGCCGCACTACAACCGCAATTTTTAGGTTTGCAGCTTGCCGATTTAGTTTCCCGTTTAGCATGGGGGTTGGTTTTGAGGTTGCAGCCCTTATCTGATGAGGAAAAATTAATTGCCCTACAGCTACGGGCTAAGAATCGTGGTTTAGTGTTAAGCGATGAAGTCGCTCGTTTTTTATTACTGCGCTGCCCACGTAATATGCAGACATTATTTACGGCGTTAGAAAAGCTCGATCAGGCTTCATTAGCAGCGCAAAGGCGTTTGACGATTCCGTTTATAAAAGAAGTTTTAGTTTTGTAATCCCTTATTGTTCAAATCATACGAGCTTGATATTCAGCGCATGAGTTGTTAATGCTTAGTTTGTTAGTTATATTTTATTTTGCTTGAGCTGAGTTGCAGTCAAAGCCAGTCTTTTACCTAAAGCAATACACAGTCTTTTTTCCTCTTCACTAAGAGGTCTTTTGCTTTCAGGGCCCGCAAGATGGCTTGCGCCATAAGGCGTTCCACCCGTAGTAGTTGAGGTTAAATCGGGTTCAGTATAAGGTATTCCCATGCACAACATGCCATGATGAAATAATGGCAGCATCATGCTAAGTAGCGTGGCCTCTTGGCCGCCGTGCAGGCTAGCTGTTGAAGTGAATACTGCCGCGGGTTTGTTTGTCAAAGCACCGGATAGCCATAATGAGCTGGTGCCATCTAGAAAATATTTTAAAGGGGCCGCCATATTACCAAAGCGTGTGGGGCTACCTAAGATGAGTCCAGCGCAATTTTTTAAATCATCAAGCGTTACATAGACCGCTCCGCTAGACGGAATGCTGTCTTGGCTTGCTTCAATAACCGTCGATACTGCCGGTACAGTACGGATGCACGCCGTCATATCAGCCACCATTTCTACGCCCTGTGCTATGTGGTTAGCCATTTCTGCCGTGGCGCCATAACGACTGTAGTAAAGAATTAAGATATAGGGTTGCATAAATAGTATCCTCACAAGCTAAATCCCCGGCATTAGCCGGGGATTTAAAGTTAAAACCTAATGTAAACAGGTTATCACAAGGAATTAGACAAACGAATATCTAACACCTACGAATGCCTCGTGCGTATAAGCACTGCTGGTGGCTAAAGGTGATATATAATCTGCATCGGGTGCTTTACTACCCGTGGAGATTTTACCTAGGTCAACTAAGCGATAGCCTACGTCTAAAGATAGGTTATCGGTTAAACTTATTGCGGTGCCCGCGGTAAACTGCCAAGCGAAACTATTTTTCGAAAATGTTTCAATGGCTGGGAAATCGGTTCCATTGGGTTTATGATTATACGTAATGGCGTTGCTGGTTTCGTTACGCGCCATACCTACACCTACACCCACATAAGGATTGAAACGGCCAAAATCAACTCCGCAAATACCATTGGCATCTACGTAGATATTAGCCATCAAGGTTTGGTTTTTAATATCCATAACCCGGGTATAATTTTCTGAGGCAAAATACTTGCTGTAATCAAACTGATTACGCAAGGTATAAGTCAGGTCGGTACGTAATAAAGGCGAAATTCGATAACCAATACCAATGCTACCTAATAACGAGTTACCAATTTTAGCGCTGTAGTCATCGTCTGGCGTGTCCCAGTTTGCTTTATTGCCACGAACTTGTAGATCGGCTACTTGGGAAAATGATTCACCGAGCTCGGCTTTAGCATAAAAGCCTGGTTGCACATCACTTTTCACAGCTGCCAAAGCAGGTAAACTTAAAGTCGTAGCAGCAACTGCTGCAAATGTCCCTAACGCCAATTTATTGATTTTCATTTTATTAATCCTTAAAAAAAATTTAACCAAGTAAAATATATACCATGTATTCTTAAATGCAAGGAATTAGCAAAATTTTATCTTGCTTGTTATACTTGGGCAGGTCTTTATACTGAAAACTTTAAAGATTTGACCGTAGAATTTACGCATAGGTAACCTTAATTTATGACCGAACTTATTCAAGCATTAGCTAAACGCCGCACTTTTGCCATTATCTCTCACCCCGATGCGGGTAAAACAACCTTAACCGAAAAATTATTATTATTCGGGGGTGCTATTTCACTTGCGGGTACGGTAAAAGGTAGAAAAGCCGCTAGGCATGCCACCTCGGACTGGATGGAAATTGAAAAACAGCGAGGTATCTCGGTAACCAGCTCGGTTATGCAATTCCCTTATGGTGAATGTATTTTCAACTTATTAGATACTCCAGGGCACGAGGATTTCTCAGAGGATACTTATCGGACCTTAACCGCAGTGGATGCAGGGCTTATGGTAATTGATGCCGCTAAAGGTGTAGAAGCACGCACGATTAAGTTATTAGAAGTTTGCCGCATGCGCCATACGCCCATCATTACTTTTATTAATAAATTAGACCGCGATTGCCGCGAGCCCATTGAATTGCTTGATGAAATTGAAGCCATTTTAAAAATCCAATGCGCACCCATCACCTGGCCGATTGGCATGGGTAAAAGTTTTAAGGGCGTTTACCATTTATTGGAAGACAAGGTGTATTTGTATCAAGCCGGACAAAACGATAAAGTGCAGCAAGCCGAAACAATAGCGGGGCTTAGTAATCCAAAACTTGATGAGCTGTTTGGTTCATTAGCGGCAGAGTTGCGGGATGAAATCGAGTTGGTGAAAGGTGCAAGCCATGCTTATGACCAGCAAGCTTTTCTTGCAGGAAAATTAACGCCGGTATTTTTTGGTTCCGCCATTAATAACTTTGGAGTAAGAGAACTATTAGAAGCCTTTGCCAATTATGCACCCGCTCCACAACCTCGTATGACTATAGACCGGCTAGTGCAGCCTAATGAAGAGGCTTTTACTGGGTTTGTGTTTAAAATCCAGGCGAATATGGATCCCGCTCATAGGGATAGAATTGCTTTTCTGAGGGTTTGTTCGGGTAAATATCAAAAGGGTATGAAGATACGCCAGGTACGTATAGGGCGTGATGTGCAAATTAGCAATGCCTTAACCTTTATGGCTAGCGAGCGAGAACAAGTGGAAGAGGCTTGGCCGGGCGATATCATTGGGCTACATAATCACGGTACCATTCAAATTGGCGATACCTTTACCCAAGGTGAAAATCTTAAATTCACGGGCATACCAAATTTTGCTCCAGAGTTATTTAGACTGGTGAGGCTTAAAGACCCCTTAAAAGCCAAGGCTTTGCAAAAAGGTTTATTACAATTATCGGAGGAGGGCGCCACGCAGGTATTTAGACCCTTAAATAGCAATGAGTTGGTGCTAGGTGCTGTGGGTGCGCTGCAGTTTGATGTGGTGGCTTACCGATTAAAAGCGGAGTATAGCGTAAGTTGTAGCTATGAAAACGTTCAGGTCGTGACTGCACGTTGGATACAGGGTGATGATTTGAAGCGATTAGAAGAATTTAAAACCAAGAATTTCGACAATTTAGCCTTGGATCATAACGATAATTTAACCTACTTAGCGCCCACGCGAGTAAATTTAAACTTAACCATGGAACGCTGGCCAGAGATTGAGTTTTTGGCAACGCGTGAGCATTGATGAATGAATAGGCGTTAAGTACCTGAAAACTTCTGTTCAGGTACTTAAACTAACGGTTTAGCCAACTCTTTTGACTTCAAGCACGTTAGGCAATTGTACTAACCGCTGACTGATTTGCTCAAGTTGCTTAGTATTACTAATTTCAATGGTTAAACTGACCAGGGCCGTTAAATTCGTTTTGCTGGTTGCACAATTAAGCGAGACAATATTAATTTTCTCTACCGTGAGGGCCGTAGTGATATCGCGCAATAACCCATGCCGATCTTGAACTATAATTTGCAAATCAAGTTGATATTTATAATCTGTTAAGCTGTTCCAATCAACTTCAATTAAACGCTGGTCGGCGGCATGTCCATGCGTGAGGTTAGCGCAATCATGCCTATGGATGCTAATGCCATGGCCTTGAGTAATATAGCCAAGGATTTTATCCCCAGGTACAGGTTTGCAACATCCAGCCATATGGGTGAGTAAATTATCAATACCGGCTATGTTGACTGCCGATTTAGCCTGAGGCGTTTTTTTGGGATGACTGGATTTTGTTATAAAAACTTCTTGCGGCGCGGCAGGTTGGTCTCGTTCTTTAAGATGAGCAACCGCGCCAGCCACTTGGCTTAACCGTAAGCTTCCAGCACCTAAGGCGGCATACATATCCTTAGTATGATTAAATTGTAACTTGCTAGCGAGCTCATCGAGGTTCAGTTCGTGAGCACCCAGCCGTTGTAATTCCTTAGCTAAATGTTCATGTCCGTCGGTAACATGGCGATCGTAATCTTGTTGTTTAAACCATTGCTGGACCTTGGCTCTGGCTTTAGCCGTTGCGAGATAGCCGGTATGCGGATTTAGCCAATCACGGCTGGGATTAGGTTGTTTAGCGGTTAAGATTTCAACCTGATCACCGGTATGTAATTGATAGGTTAAGGGTACAATATTGCCGTTTATCTTAGCACCTTTGCAGCGATGACCAATTTGACTGTGAATAGCATAGGCGAAGTCTAGCGGAGTTGCGCCTTTAGCTACATCAATGACATCCCCGGCAGGTGAAAATACGTAAACTCGATTATCAAAAACTTCGCTATCTTGTGAGGATTGCTCAAAAGTAACCAGCTCTTTTTGCCAGTCTAACACTTGACGCAGCCACGCCATTTTGTCTAGCTGTTGCGGTTTTTGAGTTTTCCCTTCTTTATAGGCCCAATGAGCAGCAACCCCAAGTTCGGATTCCTCATGCATGCGGTAAGTGCGAATTTGCACTTCTAAATTGTTATTGCCGGGTCCCACGACCGCTGTGTGAATAGAGCGGTAGCCATTAGGTTTTGGATTATGAATATAATCATCAAACTCTTTGGGGATTTGCTCCCATAAGTCGTGAACGATACTCAATACCATATAACAATCTGCAACCTCGGGCATCAATACTCGGATTGCGCTAGAATCGTAAATTTCTTGATAATCAACATCTTTGCGCTGCATTTTTTTATAAATGCTGTAAATATGTTTTGCGCGTCCAGAAATATCAAATTTTTTTAGGCCGGCACTAAGAAGTGCTTTTCGTAGCTTCTCCATGGCCTCTTCAATGAATCTGTCACGTTCAATGCGGCGATTTTTAATACTTTTCGCAATTTCTTTGTAGATTTCGGGTTGTAAATAGCGAAAAGCAAGATCTTCTAATTCCCATTTAAGTTGCCAAACGCCTAATCGGTTGGCAAGAGGCGCATAAATATCACTGACTTCCTGCGCTATGGCACGGCGGTTAGCGTCTTCAAACTGACTAGCCAGCCTAAGGGTACTCAGCCGTTCGGCAAGTTTAATCAATACTACGCGCACATCATCTACCATAGCAACCAGCATTTTACGCAGTTTATCAACTTGATTGAGGGCGCGATTTTTATCAGTTTTATTTTGCAGATCACGAATATTATTGAGTTGTAAAACTCCTTCTAACAATTTACCAATGGTAGGATTAAATTCGGTTTTTATTTGTTCCAAAGATATTTTAGTTTGTATCAAGGGTTCATAAAGGATGGCGGCTATCAGTACCTCATGATCAAGATTTAACTCGGCTAAGGTATCGGCAATTTGTAAACTCGACCTAAGTTTGTTGGCTGTTTCGGGTGGTTCTTTTTCCGTTAGCTCTTGTAAAATATGGCAAGCCCGCTTAATGAGGTTAAGCTGTTCTAAGGAATATAGGCTATTAATTTGCTCTAGCCAGCTGGCTATAGAGATAGAATCAGCTGTCTGCAAAAGGGAGTCTTTGCGTTTAACCATATCATTGAGGGCAAAAGAATAAATTCTACACGAATCAAGGAGATTTGCCAGGGACAAGATTTATCCCTGGCAATAGGTAGGTTAGTTATTACTATAGGTTAATTTACGTGCTGTTCTGTCTTTTAGCGATTTACCGTGCGCCTCTTTATAGGTAACGAGGTCATTCTTAACACTCTTTACCCCTTCGGTATTCAGCGCAACTTTTTCGGCTTCATCAGCTTGGGCTTTGGTTCTTACAAAACCACTTAACTGTACGATGCCTTTATCGGTATTAACGGTAACTTGAGTTGCAGGAACCATGTCGTTGCGGGCTAAGTTAGCTTTTACTTTAGCTGTCGTAGCTGCATCGCTGGCATAGGTATCTGCAGAGCGACTACCGCTCATGACAGAGCAACCAAATAAAGCCGTAGCTAAAATTGTTACTAATAGGCCAGATAGGATGGTTCTCATTTTCATAATCGCTCTCCTGTTATCTATTAATTAAGTAAGCACTCTATTAATTTACCATGCTTTAAGAATTTAATAAATATCAAACTCATGGCTAATGCATATATTTAAGCATTAACCTACTTTTTTATATACCAAATGGGCTGACTAAAGCGCTGATGAAGAATTTAATCAAGGGAGATATAAGATAACCCAACAAACCCGGAGGAGAGGGGGGAAGCAATAATAAAGCTAAGAAAATAAAAAGGCCATAAGGTTCTAAGCGATGATAAAATTCGCTAACTTTATTAGGCGTTATGCTCATCAGGACTCGACTACCATCTAAATTGGGCAGGGGTAAAATTGCAACGGTAATTTTCTGAATTATAGTTAATTCAAGCATGGTAAATTATTTGATAAATTCGCAAAAAAAGGCGGTTTAGACCGCCCCTCTTAGCTATTCAAATACATGAATGATCTGTCGAATAACCCCGTTGATAATCATATTACTATTAATCTCGGTAGCTTGATGTTTATCATTAAGTGGTTTTACTAAACGTCTACCACCTTCAGTAGTATATTGGCCCATTAAGGCTTCTTGTTTGCTATCAGGATCATATTTTTTGGCATTAGCCACCACAATAAGATCGCCCTGCTTGGGTTTGGCTCCAATATCGATAACTGCGACAGCTCCATGCGGGATAGTTAGGCTATGGTTGGTTTGCATAGAGTCATTATGCATACGAAGTGCAAAGGATTTTTTATTAATTTTAGTTATCACCGGAATGATGGTTTCTGCACGAGTGGGTGGGTAATCTTTTTGCAAGTATTGCCATTGATTCGCTTCAACCCATGAAATTAATGGTACGGTTATATACTGAGAAACAATACGTTGTGCATGAGTGGCCGCTTCTTCGGTAATACCAAAATGATCTCTATCCAGCCAGCCAAAAGGTTTGCCAAAGGCTTTTTCAACTTCGGCTGCAATCCTATCCCCAATATTTTTGATGGGGGTGTAACCAATTAAATGGCTAATTTGACTTTGAGATTTACCCAAACGTTCAGCCATCGCAGTAATTCCGCCTATAGATTCTGCGAGGGCACGCATATTATCCCGACGGATATCTTTTACATTTCTGCTCATAGTTTACCTTCCATCTATAAAAAAAATTAACATAATTAAAACGCGAATTGCCACAAAGGTAAATA
>JAQSXL010000063.1 GCA_029256685.1 Gammaproteobacteria bacterium
CTCCTTAAGTATTTACCCTATAGGGCTTAACCAAAACCCAGCTTAGTTGCGTATAAAAGGATAATTTACCCTAAATACCGCTCAAAGTCGAGATCAAATTGAGAGCAAATTAATCTCACTTCTGCTAACTTGCAAGAGGCGCATAACGCTTTGCTAAGCGCTGATAACGAACGGCTAAAACTACCGCGCCCCAGATAATGCCTAGGGTAACACCTAACCATAGGCCTACCGCTTGTCCCTGAAATACCACACCCAGTAAATAACTTAAGGAAAAACCAATCAACCAAAAAGAAACTAAGCTATTAAACATGGGAAAACGGGTATCTTTCATGCCACGCAATGCTCCCATAGCCACAATGCGCACCGCCTCGGCTACCTGGAAAACGGCGACTATCGTTAATAATTTAGCCGTCAAGGCTAAAATATCGGCTCTGCTTGCTTGCTGTGAACTAATATCTAAATCCACTAGCCAATGTGGAAACAAGCAATAAATCATACCCACTAGTAAAGCCACACTGGTTGCAAGCAACATACCAACCTGCCCTATGCAAGGCAGGTTGTTAAAGTTCTTACTTCCTATGGCATGCCCTACCCTAATCGAGGTTGCTTGCATTAAGGCAAAAGTTACCATTATTTCGGGCCCCATAAATTGCATCACAATTTGATGCGCATCCAGGGCGATTGCACCGATTTTCCCCATAAATAAGGCGAGCATTGCAAATAAGCTTACCTCTATGCCATACATAGCCCCAATGGGCCAACCAATACGAAAAACTTCGCGCAAAAAGGCAAATTCCAAACGCGGTAACTGATTAAAAATCCGATATTGCTTGATATGCTTATGCCAACTAATGTATATGATTGCTAAAATCGATACCGTAGCATAAGCCAATGCAAACCCATAACCAATCCCAGCAATACCAAATTTAGGCAAGCCAAATTTACCAAAAATTAAAATATAACTGACTGCAATTTCCAGCGGTACACTTAACAAACTGAGAAACATGACTGCTGAAGATTTCTGTATGCCTATCAATAGCTGTTCAACCAATACCAAACAAGAGCCAGGAATAATAATCCAAATCATGGCATGCATATATTGCGTTGCTAATTCAACAATTAGCGGCTCAACGGTACTATATTTTAACAACCGCGGTATAAACCAGAGAATCAGCATCATAGGAATGCTGATTAAACTTGTGAATAAAATGCCTTGGCGCATAATTGAGCTAATTCTATCAGGCTGATTTGCGCCGTGAGCTTGTGCAACCAATACGGAAATCCCCGATAGCATGCCCCAAAAGACCACCACTAAAGCAAAATATAAGGATGAAACTAGGCCGCTGGCAGCCAAAGAGTCGGTGCCCAATTTAGCCAACATTAAGGTGCTAATAAAACTGCTAGAGGCCTGCACTAAATTGGCGGCTATTAAGGGTGAGGCGACTCTCAGGGTTTGTTTTGTTTCACGCCAATAGATGGTGTGTTTCATGAGGCAAACCTCTATAAGGATCTTTTTCGCTTTAGTTAAAATGAGCGGCTGCGCCGCTTATTTATAAGAAAATAATAGCTATCTAAAAACACCCAAAATTCATGGCTAATCAAACTGCAACTTGCAGTGCGTTTCACGTAAAAACAAGGTAAGAACGCAGGCGATAATTAAACCAATGGGCAATATACTCAAGGCAAACTGAAAATCGGCTATGTTATAAGAATGTATGCCCTGAATTTTAGTGCCGGTCCAATGCTTATCTAACATAACACCTATGAGTGGTTGAAAAATAACGCCACTTAGCATTACAAATAAATTAGTCAATGCAACCACCGTGCCCGATAATTCAAAGGAGCTATTCTCTCTGCCAATAGCAAAAACGATAATCTGGGCAGAGGAAAATATTCCAAACACAAATAAAAGGGCCGTAACCTCTAATTTAGAAAGATTAGGTACATAAAGCACTATAGTAATTAGAACAGCCGCAACCAAGGCCCCTATCGTCATTGGCAAACGCCGTAAGCGAATCTTTTCCGAAATAATACCCATTAAAGGACCGCCGACTGCCCAACCTAAAAAAATCATAGAAATCGTACTTGCCGCATCCATTTTTGAATACTGGTAAGCCTGCTCTAAGTAAGGAATACCCCATAACTCGGCAAAGGCGGTAGTAGGAATATAAATTAATCCACCGATTATTCCATTGAGCCAAATTTGTGGATTTTGCATTAAACGCGGCAATCCCATAAACAATTCTTTATAACTGGTGGTAGTCGGCTTTCTGCTATATTGATTGTGTCTATGCCTGTCAGGGATAAGCCAATAAATAACTAAGGCTAAGACAAGCCCAGCCGAAGCCGCCAGAATGATGGTATGTTGCCATCCTAAATGTGAAACCATGGCACTTAAACTGATATCACCCACCACAGCACCTAACATTCCTAAAGTGGTGGCAAAACCCGACATAAAAGCAAATCGCTCGGGTGCTAACCAAAGTGCGGAAAGCTTTAATACCCCAACAAAGGCAAAAGCAGAGCCAAATCCTACAATAAACCGTCCAAACTGAGCGATGCCAATATGAGACGTTTGCGTAAATAAATATGAACCTACTGCACAACACAATACGGCTATAACCAATAAGCGACGTGGACCATAACGATCCATTAATATACCGACCGGTAATTGCATGGGTGTATAAGCATAATAATAAAAAGCCGTCAAATTGCCTAAAGCTGCTGCGCTAATTCCAAAAGCTCGCATTAAGTCAGCGGTCATTACGCTAGGTGCTATGCGTAAATAATACTCGTAACAATAAAACAAAGCCCCTAGCATACATACTAACCAAGGAAACCACTGTAGTTTTTTATTTTTTTGCATAACAAAACCCTTTGACCTACTTAAGCCCACAGCAAATTACATTTAAATAGTATATCTTTTCATGGCGTTCTTTATAGCTAATTCTACAAATATCCACGATATCGATATTCGAATCAATGAGTTATACAACGGAGCGTGGGAAAATTTGAAAGCTAGTTTTGATTATAGCTTGAAATAAGGTTGAGGCGCTAGCTTGCAGCGCCTCAAACAGGTGAATTAATTTACTGAGCTTTTACATCTTCATCATTGCGCTTAGATTTAAGTATGCTAGCAAATTTCTTGTTGAAGCGATCAACACGGCCACCGGTATCAACAATTTTTTGTTTACCCGTATAAAAAGGATGGCAGCTTGAACAAACTTCTAAATTTAATTCTTTGCGGTTTGTTGTTGAGCGCGTGGTAAATTTATTACCGCAGCTACAAACAACTGTTACTTCGTTATAAGCAGGATGGAAATCCCGTTTCATAGTCATCGCCTCGTGATCTTAGGTATAAATCTTGTACATTAAAAGTGAGCCATGAATCATAGCTAACTAACGCCAATAAATCAATAGTTAAAATCAGCCCCTGCTTGTTATAAAGCGAGCCAATTTCTCTAATTATATAACAAAATCATGGCAGTTTTTAAACCAGCATACGGCATATGAGTCTGACATCCAACTCAAATATTAGACTTAAGACCCAGCCTAATATTTAACTTGACTCAAATAATCTAAAAGCCTAGCATTCTGCTATTTTCACTAAACTAAGAATTACATGAACATAGCAGAAATTCGCACCTTAGTACAAACTGACATGCAGCGCGTTGAAGACGCTATAGATATGCAGTTAAAAACCGAGCGCGATCTTATCTATCAACTTAGTAATCATCTTATCAGTAGTGGTGGAAAGCGGATAAGACCCTTATTATTAGTGCTCTGCGCACAAGCTCTTAATTACCAAGGCAATGCTCATATTGAGCTAGGCGCTATTATCGAATTGATTCACACAGCTACTCTTATCCATGACGATGTGGTTGACGATTCAAAATTACGTCGTGGCAGAAAAACCACTAAAGAAATTTGGGGTAATGAGGCTAGTGTTTTAGTGGGTGACTTTCTTTATTCCCGCACCTTCCAAATGATGGTTAAACTACAAAACTTAGGCGTTATGCAGGTTATTGCCGACACAACTAATGTAATGGCCAGTGGTGAAGTGCTACAATTAATGAATCGGAATAATCCCGATATTACCGAGCAAGATTATTTAGACGTTATTTATTATAAAACAGCTTCTTTATTTGAAGCCGCGGCTAAATCTAGTGCTCTCATTAGTGAACAACCCGAAACCATAACTACCTATATGGCCGATTATGGAAAAAATTTAGGGATTGCTTTTCAACTGATTGATGATGTGCTTGATTATAGCGCCGATCCGCAAGAACTTGGAAAAAATATTGGTGATGATTTAGCCGAAGGTAAAACTACCTTACCCTTATTATATGCCTTACGCCATTGCTCTAAGGAGCAACAACAAACTATCCGTATAGCTATTAAAGATGGCAGCCTTGATTCTTTACCCAAAATTCAACAAGCTATTGCAACAACCCAGGCAGTGGCCTATACTCAGCAAAGAGCTAATCATCATGCACAATTAGCCTGCGAGGCCTTGGAAAATATACCCTCCTCTATTTATCGTGATGCACTGATAGCCTTGACTGAATTTGCTATTTCGCGCAACACCTAATTCATTTATTTAGTTCAGTATTTTCGGTTATTTCCGGAGCAAGCTAGTTTTATAGGCTGTAAAACCAGCTTGCTCCGGAACGTATTCAGGCGGGTGGCTATTAGCCATGAATCAACGCCTAGGGAAGATTGTTTAATTAAATACCAGCAGGTTAACTTAGAATTATATAAACTAACATTGCATCTCTTGCCCGCATAGAATAAAATCAAACCCTTGCATGCGGAGTGTAGCTCAGCCTGGTAGAGCACTGCGTTCGGGACGCAGGGGTCGTAGGTTCAAATCCTGTCACTCCGACCAATAGAATTAAGGGTATTCACCTTATCTCAATTAATGAAACTTCCATCAAAACACTTGATAAATTTAAGCAATTAATTTCTATACCGCACTTTTATTATTTACAAATACAGAAAAATTACATATTCTTGGCGTTTTTCAAATGGGGAACTTTTAAATGTTGAAACAATTAGTTTTAGGAATGGCGATTGCCACAGCGGCTTCTGTTAGTTTTGCAGCAGGAACCAATGATTGCTTTAGTGGCTTATATGCTGGTGCGGGCGTGAAATATACAAACTCTGCAGATAAATTCAATATTAAAGGTGACAAAAAAAGCACTACTGTTTTTGCAGAAAACCCCGGATTTGCCGGTAATTTATTCTTAGGCTATGGCCGGGTATTAACTAATTCATTTTATTTAGGCGGCGAAGCTTATGGAGATTTGGGCTACCGTGAACAAGCTGTTGATGCAAAGCTCGAAAATGAATCCGACTTAACCATTAAAACCAAATATCAATTAGGCTTAATGGCTAAATTAGGTTATGTAGTAACCCCACAAACCTTAGTATATGCAGGTTTAGGCGCTGAAAACGCGAAATTTGACCTTGCTACAGAGAAATATAATAAATGGGCTTTTGCACCTAGCGTAGGTATGGACTTGGCTCTCAATTCAAACTTACAAGTTGGTGCTCGCTACACCTATGCTAACTACCGTGACATCGAATTAGGCAATGCTACTTACAAACCAGCCAGAAACACATTTGGTTTAAACGTTACCTATCGTTTCGCTAGTCTGTAAGAACTTAGCAATAAAATTTCTCCTCGATTAATTTTATTAATTGAGGAGAAATTCATTGCGACTCTATCACAACAACTCATTTTCCTAATCCTATTCCATATCGCCATAGCCATTCGTCGGATTGTGAAACTCTATACCGTTAAATTAATAAACGCCGTAACTATAGCGGTAACGGCTACGATTAAAAATGCTGCCGCCAATCTTGGATGGCACATGATGAATCGTTGGCTTCATTTTAAAATTTAAGCCCTTTTCGCGCATAACCAATAGTATGTTATGCTATTAAACAACCTATAGCTTAGGAATACCGATATATGCCGCAAATCTTAAAACAACGTGAATGGATCACTATTCTTCCATTATTTCTGGTCATTGTAATCGACGCCATGGGATTTTGTTTAATTTTCCCGATCCTGACTCCCTTGATCTTAGATCCCAACAGCAGCTTATTAGCCGCAGATACTTCAAATTTTATTAGAGGTATCCTTTACGGCACTTGTCTTGCGGCTTACCCGCTCGCTATGTTTTTTGCCGCCCCTATTTTGGGTGATTTATCGGACCACATGGGCCGTAAAAAAGTGATTATTGGCTGTTTGTTAGGCACAGGTATGGGTTATGCCCTTGCTATTCCCAGTATTCATCTACATAGCATCAGCTTATTTATAATCAGCCGTATTATCGCGGGTCTATTCGCGGGTAGTCAGCCTATTGCTCAGGCCGCGATTGCAGATATTAGCTCTCCGGAAACTAAGGCGGTTAATTTAAGTAATATCATTCTAGCCATGGCAATGGGTGTCATTTTAGGCCCCTTGATTGGTGGATTATTTTCAAATCCCGCTATTGCAAGTTGGTTTAGCTATTCTACGCCTTTTGGAATTGCCGCGGCCTTATCCTTATTCAATGCGGTTATTTTATGGTTTATATTTTCCGAAACCTTTACCCAAATAGCCTCCCGTAAAATTGAAATTTGGAAAGGCTTTGTGCTTTTTTGTCACGGCTTTAAAATGCCGGAACTGCGTTTATTAGCCATCGCTTTCTTTTTAACTCAACTGGCCTGGGGATTATACATTCAGGCTATTTTGTGGTTTTTAGCTCAACGATATCACTATACCAGTGAGCGCTTAGGCTTCTTTTTAGCGGTTATGGGGGTTTGCTTTGTGTTCAGCTTATCTATAGGCATGCGTTTAGCTAAACGTTTTTTAAACAGTGAAATTCGAATTTTTAGCTATTTCACCGTGTTAAGTACACTGGGCTTACTCGGTTGCGCTGTTAGCTCGGGAGAAGTCGCCCAGTGGTTATTTTTACCTCTGGCAGTCGCTGGGGATGCCTTATGCTATACCTGTGGGATAGCCTTGTTTTCAAATTCGGCGGATGAACAAAGCCAGGGTTGGATAATGGGAGTTACCGGTTCGTTGGCAGCGGCTGCATGGGCTATAACCGGCGTTCTCGATGGCTGGCTAGGTTATTTAAATGGCCAATTGCCTTTCTTGCTAGCCGCGGTTTGTGGGTTGTTAAGCTGGCTAACTATCACAGCTTACCAAAGACGTTTAGCCAACAGTCAGAGCCCTGCGTGTGCAGGACTTTCGCAGGAATAAGTAATACCCTTTGCCACAAGGATGTCGGGCGCCGTGCAACGGCGACAGAACCTACAAGGAAGTATTGACGGCGCGTTTAGGTTTCTCCGTTTGGCTAATCTCACATACCTCTTGCTTAGCCAAAATTAGGTTAATTAAAGTGGTTCACATTTAAAGAGGCGATCGGGCTGAATAAGTTGAGTTTGGGCCTTCACAAGTTGCATTTCTCTGACAGCTTGGTTAAAGGTGTATTGTAAAATGCCATATACCGATGAAGCCGTTAATTCTAGAGCTTTAACCGCATTGGCATGAGTCAAATAATGGCCTAAAAATAAGGCGGAAAACAAGTCTCCGGTGCCATTAGGCGCTTTGGGAAACGCTAAATAAGGCGTGCTAATTAGAAAATCTCCTTCCGGCGCACTTAAAAACATCTCCAACACCTCCCTGGGTGCATCATCTCGTTTAAAGCTGGTTATGATAATAATTTGTCTAGGATTGACTCTTAATGCTGCACACGCTTGTTTAGCCGTTACAACGGAATGGATAGCCTGTTTAGTTAATAACTCCATTTCAAAGTGGTTAGGCGTTAAAATAGTCGCCTGTGGAATCGCATAATTAGTAATAAATTCAGGAATATCGGCTTGTACAAAAACACCGCGGCCAACATCTCCCATGACAGGATCACACAGATAAATTAACTCCGGATTCTGCTGGCGAACTGATTCAACAACGTTTAATACCTCACGGCCAATCTCCGGCTTACCTAAGTAGCCAGACAAAACCGCTTGGCAATTTTCTAAGGCGCCTAATTCAACTAAGCCTTGAATAACTTGTTCAATATGGGACGCCGTAAAAATCTCGCCTCGCCACTTACCATAACCGGTATGGTTAGAAAATTGTACGGTGTTAACAACGTTGACATCATACCCTAACCGTTGTAATGGGAAAGTAGCCGCACGGTTACCTACATAACCATAAGCCACATGAGATTGAATAGATAAGATAGCCATATACGCTTAAGTCTAGATAGTTTATTTTATTGCCTTAGCATTTAGAAAAAAAGTTTTAGTGCTAGGATCACTGGCCATTTGTATCAGCACTAAACCATTGGCGCCTACATTAGCCGCTAAGCCCTTAGCATAATCTTGCATGGCTTCGGCTGTCGCCTGCTCATTCACTGGATTATAACGGCTTTGCACATGTATAGTGGCTAAGGTTTGATAAAAAACACCTGGAGAAATACCTGCATAAACCTCAACTTGGGAGGTCTTTCCCGGGATTAAGTGTTCTTTAACAGGCAAAACCATACCCTTTGGCTTGTAGATTACTGCTGGTGCTGACCAATGAATAACCAGAACCGTAAAGATTGCTACCAAAATATAGACAAGATTTGCCAATTTATCAGCCACAGACACCTCGTAAACTAAAAAGATTAATAAAGTTTAACGGTTTAAGCTCCGACTCGCAATGAATTGATTAGCTATTTTAACTAAGCATGTGAGCTTGTTATTATAGCCATTATCATTTAGATTGATTGCCTAATTCGGTAAATCTGATTAACATACTTAACTTATTAACTCGATGATGAGCCTAGCAATGAATTTTGATTTTCCATTTATTTTAGTTTGTTTAACCGCCGTCTCGGGCTTGATTTGGCTGGTGGATATATTATTTTTTGCCCGTAAGCGCCCTGCTCAATATGCTACGGACGGAAAACTAAAATTACCCCTACTGGTTGATTATGCCCGTTCTTTTTTTCCGGTATTGCTATTTGTTTTAGTTATTCGTTCTTTCTTGTTTCAACCCTTTAGAGTACCCACGGGATCCCTAGAACCTACCGTAATTCCTGGAGACTTTTTAGTGGTGAATATGTTTGATTATGGTTTGCGCTTACCCGTTTGGCATACCAAAATCATGAACATAGGCGAACCCAAGCGCGGTGATATCATGTTATTTCGCTGGCCGGTCGATCAGCGTATGGACTTTATTAAACGAGTGGTTGGTCTACCTGGCGATCATATCAGCTATATCGATAAGGTATTTTATATCAATGGGGTAGCTGCTAAACAAACTCTGATTGAAGCAGCAACCGACACCGATGAGACTGGCACTATTTCTTGGCCGGTCAAGGTTTTAGAAGAAGATTTAAACGGCGTTAAACATAAAATATTTATACGTCCCGATAGACCCGCCGAAGATTTTAAGGATATGGTAGTGCCCCTCGGTCATTATTTAATGGTGGGTGATAATCGTGATAGTAGTAATGATAGCCGCTATTGGGGTTTTGTGCCGGAAAATAATATTATTGGCAAGGCCTTGTATGTTTGGCTAAGTTGGGATAGTGAGCATCACAAAGTTCGCTGGAATCGCTTTGGTACTAAACTTTTTCATTAATTGACGAAAATGTTAATTGGATTGCACCATAACCAAAAAATTACTAGGGGTGTGAGGGGTTGACTTTTTTAATAGCTCTAAGATTTGCTTTTTAATTAATGAGTTACTACACTTGGTTGGCCACTCATTAAATGGATTATGAATATGGACATTAAATACAAAAGCCTATTATTAGCTAGCTGCTTTATTTTTACCAAAGCTTATGCGGGTACAGCCTCCTCTAATTTACAGGTAACGGCTACTGTTACTGCCAATTGCACTATCCAAACGAGTCCACTTGCTTTTGGTAACTACGATCCAACTTCAGGGACGCCAACTTTTGGACAAGGTTCGATAATTGTGACTTGTACAAGTGGCACTAAGGGTCCTACCATTGGTATGAACAATGGGAACAATTACGATGCTACTCAGAGTTCAAGGACCATGTCACATACTGATGGTACAGGTAAATATCAGCTGAGATATTCACTTTTACAACCCATAGGCAACGCCCCTGAAACAGCAACCTGTACTGCGGCTACGACCGCCTGGGGAGATACAGCTGGTGCAAGTAGATATACTATAACCGATGCGCCCAGCGTTGATTCCAGAACATACCCTGTTTGTGGTATCATTCCTACGAAACAGAACGTACCAGCCTTCTCTAATTATACAGATAGCGTTACGGCAACGATTTACTTTTAATTTATTATGATGAGATTATACCGATCCTTAATCATATTGTTTTGCCTGGCAATGGATTTAGTTACCAACTCTGCCCTTGCCGGCAACCTTAGTATT
>JAQSXL010000064.1 GCA_029256685.1 Gammaproteobacteria bacterium
TGAGCTGATGAGAACAATCATTGCCATACCATTAACCCATTTATTAAGATTATTTAGCCAGTGGCAGGAGCAAAAGAACAATAGAGTTGATATAAGCCCGCTATTACCTAAAAACCTCAAAGATTTAGAATCACAAGTTAATGAAAATTATATTAAGCATATCCTAGAAATTAGACAAAAACATTTAAACGCCTTAAGTCATCCTGGCAACAATCCAAATTTAACGACTAAAGAGCAAAATCAACTTCTGCAAAATGCAATAGATTCAGATGAGCAAGCCATTGTCGAATTATTATTTCCTAACATGGATTTGCAAGATAATGGTCAAAACTTCAAGGCTTTGGCAGCTATTAAAGGATCAAAATATAAGATTTTAAGTCAAAAAAAGTTGTTTTTTGCTGCTATTGAAATAGGCGAAACGGAGCAAGTAGAAAATTTAATTAAAATAGAGCCATTACTAGCAGGTTGTCTAACCTTTAGGGGGGATACCCCTGTTATGTTAGCTATTAAATATGATAAGGCAGCTATAGTACAATTATTAGTCGAAAATGGAGCTGATTTAAGCGGCGGATTATCTATTTATGCATCAGCTAAAGAATATGCTGAAAATCAGGGCAAATCCCATTTAGTTCAGCTAATTAGTGATGCTGAAAATACTTTGGTTACTTCTCGGCCAACTCTTCCACCTGCTAGCAATCCATCAGGCCTGTTTTATCCTAAAAAAAGTAAGGAAGCGAAACTAATCAATGCAATTGAGTATTATCCAACCAAAGGCGGTGGGCAGTGTTTCTTTCATGCCGCCTTTGGAGAAATGGTTAATGACCTATGCCAAGTTAATGAACCTCAAAGAATGCGGAACGAATGGCACCGCTATCTCAATCAATTTCACTCACTAGCTGACCCAAATATGCCAATAGCATTAAGCTCGCAGCTTGAAAAAATTTTAGAATATTTTTTAGAAAATCCTAGCCAAGCCAGCAGCGTTTTTCATGCTACAACCGCTCATTTGCGCGAAGCGATAAAACAAAGGCTTGATAGTGCAAATGAAGAAGCGCATATGATAACTGGAGAGTTAATTAGTCTTATCCAAACAAACCCTGAAAAAAACCTTACTCTAGTTAAAAAATTGCTCTTCAATATTTTAACCCGTGAGCAAATAGATAGGGTTAAAGATACTATAAGATTACTGCTTGGCTATGCCTTATCGGAACACATTGATGAACAAGAGCTAAACACCCGCTTAGACGAGCATTTACAGGATACTAAAATTAAACAAACTATACTCTACCAAGTAACATGTAATACCGAGTATTTAAAACAACGTTTACACGAGGATTTAAGAAATTATGTTCTGTTATTTAAACCGGATGAATATTCGACTGCTGAAGTATATGATCAAAAATTAAACAGTCAGGTTATTCTCAGGGAATTCCTTAATAACCCAGTAGTTTATCAAGCCTATTTAGCCGCTATTAAGTACCCATCCTATTACATTTTTATGGAAGAGATACCTATTATCGCGTCTCTCAGTCATACCACTATTCACGTCTGGTACCAGGAAAGACAAGGCCAATATATTAAACAAACCTTTAACCCCGATCCATTGATGATGCACTGGTTAGAAGATGATATCAACGCTGAATTACCTTGGGATAATATCAATGAAGTTGAGATACATCATAGTGGATTTGATGAGCAAGGTCTAAGCGCTGGGTTACATTTCTCTCAGGTTAACAGGCAGCAATTAGCCAATGAGCAAGACATCATACAAAGCGGTGATACCATAAAACCCGTTGATATAGCACAAAATCCTGGCCATGAACCAGAGCCTGCTCAGCCAACAACAGCAGAGGAAACGGGAGCTAAAAAAGCCAAACGGTTTAGCGAAGGAATTGGCGTTTTGAGTGTGGTTGCTTTTATCTTTATTCTTATTAACTCTATACTGAGTATTGCAGAAACCAGCAAACTTTATAAGAACGATCCTTCTAAAATAGATCCTTCCAAAGATTGGGAGGATTATGTGATACCAGGATTGCGGCTTTTACTGACCGCTGCTGGAATATTAACTACGATTGCTATCAATATATTTGGGAGGGCTAAGGCAACCAGTGATATTTCCAAAGCTTTAACCGAGCTTATAGATAGTACAGGTATAGATAGAAAGCGAATAAATAGATTTATACAGTTAAATCGAGGCATTATAGGTATTTATTCTATTGGTAATACCATCGCTTTTTTACTGGCATTATCTTATGTAGCTACTGGTATTGCTGCTATTGCTAAAAGTGCGATAAAAGAAGAATTTTTTACTAGTGTCAGTTTAAAGCTTGCCGCTAATGTCAGCGCTTTGGGTAGTGCGGTATTTTGGGGTGGTACCGACTTAATGAGTCACTTTTTTCAGCATATTTTAAATACTCATTTTATTCAACCATTGTTAAAAGATGATATAATAAAACGTGAAGAACCTCAGCAACCAGCTAATACAGAATTATTAGGACAACAGGGTTTATTTAAACCAACCCCGAAGCAAGAAGCTAGAAATACCAATCAGCAGCCAAGTGAAGAAGAACAATCAAAAGACCAACAGAACCTTAGGCTTGACAAAACTCCCTAGGGTTTTATGAATAGGAGAAAATAACATGTTTGGTTTTTTCACCCCTCTCCGCGCTTGTTTAAAAGCTCAGCTAGAAGATTATCCATTACATGGCCCTGCTAGCTCAGGTAATGCTAAGTTACTTAACTATCTGATAGAAAACCATAAAAAATCTATTGACGTTAATGAATATCAAGGTGACTTAACCGCATTACACTTAGCAAATGCTCATAATCATTATTTAAGTATGTCCATATTATTAGACCATGATGCTTTTCCTTCTCCAAAATATAAACAAGTTCGTTACTGGACACCATTACATTCATCTATTCATAGAGATGACTATACCGCTATCCGCTTATTATTAGCTTATGGCGCTAGTCTTACCGTTAAAGATAAACATGGGCATACCCCTGTCTTTTATGTTAATAACCACATAGAATTTAATGATAAAGGCACTTATCGGTTTAAACCCGTAAACAAGCCGGTATTACAACGCATGATTCAGGAAACCCTGGCTATTAAAAAGCACCTGGACACCTATAATCATCAGCTAAAACAAGCACTAGAAAGGCAAGATCATCCCTATGCCGCACGCTGTTATAAAGGAATAGCCGAGCAATGGCAGTTGTTAGGCGAGTTGGAAGGTCATAATGATATGCGTAATTTTTACTTTCATAAAGCCTTGGGTTTTTATCAAAAGGCTATTCACTATAATCCCAATTTAGCCGTACATGAGCAAGTCGCACATCTACAACAATGGCTCCTACTCATTGACCATCAAGCTCGCAAAACCCATTATCCCATGCCTCAAGCTCAATCTATGTCTGTCCCTGAAGCAGATAATACTGAGAGGTCTAGACTACTGCCTTCATCTTCCTATTCCTAGCAACTGTCGTTGTAGGCTTGTTATCTAACTATAACCTTTTATACGGTATTATGCAGTCACGGTAGAATAGTTTCAGAAACGCTCTTTACTTACTATTCAGTGTTTGATGATGATAAGCTGATTTTAACTTTGAAAATTATATATATTCGATTTGGTGGGCCCACTAGGACTTGAACCTAGGACCAACGGATTATGAGGAATCTGCCTGTAAAAAATCCATTTCATAAACCTTTGATTTTAATTGTTTTTTTATACATGGCGCCATTGCAAATAGCGTTGAATGCGTAACAGTGCAGCACGAAATTGCGCAAAAGTCGCGCAATGATTTATCCCTAATTTGGTATAAAGTATTAAGTACCGATTTGCGCTTAGACAAAGCCAAGAGCTAGGTATTGCAGAGCACTTTATTAATACATCACGTTGGCGTATACAGGCGCGTAATACACAAATTCTTTACATGTGAAGCCGATTCTGATTATTAACCACAGTTAATTGCCCACGTATTTCGCAGGCGAGATAATGACGCTTTATAATCACACTCAAGAGGGGGAATAAAGCTTCGCGAGAATAAAGGTTATATGCTATACTACATTTGTAGTATAACGTAACTTTTGTAGGTGTGCGTATGGGTATTCCAATCCGAATTAATGAAGCAATATATAATGAGGCCAAGCAAGTAGCAAGCGCCGAGTTTCGTTCTATTCCTAATCAAATTGAATTTTGGGCGAGAATAGGGAAGTGTGCGTTAGATAATCCAGATTTGCCCATTGAATTTGTAAAAGATCTCTTAATTTCAAAGAATACCGATAGGTCTTTAGCAGAACCCTTTAATTTTGAGGAAAATAGTGGTTGATATTATTGTTAGGCAAATGCCAGCTTTTAAAAAAACCTATAAAAAACTACTTTCATACAATAAAGCAAAAGTAAACGATGCAATCCGCGTCATTATTAAAGAACCTGAAATAGGCCAAGAGAAAAAAGGTGATCTAGCCGGTGTTTTTGTCTATAAATTTAAAATTCATCATCGAGAAATGTTGTTAGCATATGAATGGAATCCGCAGGAAAGAGTGTTATTGACACTCGGCGTCCATGAGAATTTTTATCGCGATTTAAAAAAGCGCAGCTAAAGATACCAGAGTCTGCGGGCTCTCCCCCAATTGATGGACACTTTAACCGAGCTTCGCGTAAGCTGGCACTTTATCAAGAGTAACGTCACACCGAAGGCTTTCATCGCATTAAATTTGGTGGGCCCACTAGGACTTGAACCTAGGACCAATAGATTATGAGTCTACTGCTCTAACCAACTGAGCTATGGGCCCGAATAAATTAGGAAAACCAGTATAAACACTTTATCGATAATTTTCTAGCTTAATTTAAGCTAAATTTTTTACACTGCGCAGGGTTCGCAGCTTAAACAAAGTTTAGCTTCCGTAAAAGGTCTTCAAAAGACTCAAACGTTGCCGCCACTAGATTTGGGAAGGTAAGCATCCTTTGAGTTGTTTAAAGTGATATCGCAATTGAGCTGTATTACGGAAACCAACCGTAAAGCTTACTTCATCTATGTTTTTGAACTTCCTGCTTTTGATTATATTAAGGGCATGGTTAATTCGGATTTCTATTAAATAATCATAAGGCGACTTTCCATATGCTGCTTTAAAGGAGCGGATAAAATGAAAAGGGGATAAATGGCAGATCCCTGCTAACTCAGTGATCGTAATATCTTCTCGCTGATAGTATTGTAATAACCATTCTTTCGCTTTACTTATTTTAATGAAGTTATGAGGGTTGATAACTAAATCTTTGTTAGAGCCATTATCGGCAAGATTGCGTAATACCAGTCTCAATAGGCTTAAAACCTTATCTTCTTTATACATAAGCAAGGTATTATCTTGTAATGCATAGATATGGGCCTGTTGAAGAAGTTGAATTTCCTGAGCCAGAATAGCTGTCGGTATAGAAAATCGGCTTAATCTGGATGTATCATAGCAGGGCTCGTAGGGCTGTAGATTCATGGTTTCAAGAAGCGATTTAATAACAGAAAGTTTAATGTTAAAGATAAATGAATCGGTAGAATGATACTCGGTTAAATGGAGTTGGCCTGGATTAAAAACATTGATATAACCCGGAATGATTTTCGGTGTAGCTTCATACAGATTGTCAGCCTCACCCTTTAGTAATACTTCTATTTGATAATCGTCATGATGAACGTGTGGTTCCGGAATCGCGCCTTGCTTAGCGCCTATTTCAAGGTGGATGCCGTTTTCTGAATAAATAGCGACTTGCTCATCTAATTTCATAGCATCTCCATAAGCCTCAGCAATTTTTGCAGGTTAACCAGCAAGATTACAAGGTTTTTATTTTAAAAATGAGTTTATTCTAAATTAGAGCTTAAACAACGCAAGTATTGTTAGTTTAGTTCGAGACCCAGGACTTGTGAGTGTGCGGTTTATAAAGAGTAACTGAGGCGCGACAGGCAAGTCAGAGACAAATAATAACACAGCATGGAGAATTATTGATGAGTATGTCGAATAAAACTGTATTAGTAACAGGCGGCAGCCGTGGAATTGGTAAAGCAACGGTTGAATTGTTGCATGAGCAAGGAGCTCAGGTATTGGTACAATATTACTCTACTCCGCCAGATAGCATTTGGGTAAAAAGTAAGCGTATTCATTTATTACAGGCTGATTTATCGCGCATCGACGCCACAGAAAATCTATGGCAAAAAGCGCTGGAGGTTAATCATAAGATAGACGTGGTTATTAATTGTGCAGGCATCATGCAAGCCATTGAAACTGATTTGCCATATTTGGAATGGAAAAGTAAGTGGGACCATGCATTTCAGCTTAATGTCATAAGCTTAGCATGGTTAAGCCAGCAAGCGGCACAATACTTTGCTGCAAATGGTGGTGGGATTGTGATTAATTTGAGTAGCCGGGCTGGTTATATGGGGAGTCCTAGCCCCAATTATCTCAATTATGCGGCCAGTAAAGGCGCTGTCATGTCTTTAACTAAAACCCTGGCGCGAGCCTATGCAAAAGATAATGTTTTGGCTTATGTCATTGCGCCTGGATTGGTTGAGACTGATATGACAAAGGAATTTATTGCGAAACTGGGTGCTCAGGCAATAGCGCAGAGTATTCCTTTGGGCGAGGTTGCCAAACCCGCAGAAGTAGCAGAAATCATAGCATTTTTGGCAACAGGAAAAGCGCGCCAGGCAACGGGTAGTACGTTTCATATTAATGGTGGTTCTTATATTTAGCGAAGCATACATAGTCTAGGTAAAAGCTAAATAATCGTTTTGGGTTAAAATTTAATGGAAGGGTTTAATAAAAAGAAAACTGTTATAGTTACCGGCAACGGTTCAAGCCTTGATTGGAAAGAAGGCAATTTTCTAGAAATGCTGTGGAATATCAAGGGTAGGTAATTTTTTTAAAATTTAATAGTTTAAATATCTATAGGTTTATTATGAAAAGACAATCGAACAGTTTAAGTGGTGCTAAAGTGGATAATGAAAATCCATCTAAAAAGTTTAGAAGTAACGAGTTCCAGGGAAGAGTGTATAAAGCTATAGAGATTCTAAGAGAAAAGGAACTTTATTTTTCAAAACCTTCAGTTGTTAACAAATTACATGAAAGAGCTATTGAAACGTATCCTGAACACGCGGTTACAATTGCTTATGCCATTAGTGATTTAAAATTTCATAAGATTATCAATAAAAGTAATATTGAAGCAGTTACTGAGGCAAAATCTAATGCTAGAGGCGTGGCTCAGGCATTAGGTTATTTAGCTAAGTTAAACTATTCTCATGATTTTGTTAAAGATTGCTATGGCATAATTATTACTCACTCAGATAAAGCAGCTTCTCTTGCTAAGTGTATGGAACTTTTAGAAGAAACTGTAAACAAGGAAATAGTGGACAACCTGTTTGAACAAGTTCGAGATACGAAAAAAATCTATAAAGCACTCGAAGAGGCTAAAAAAATACAAGCTGGAATTTGCAGAGGAAATCCTGATGATGATAGGAAATCAGACATTATTTTCTGTCAGCCGGTGATTATTGCTATATGCAAGCAACCCGATACGGCAAGTGAATTAGTAAAGACCCTTAGTTATTTGTCATCTAAAGATTATATTGAAAGGCTATGCGAAGATCCACAGCAGGCATTGGCTATTGCAAAAGGATTAGTAGAGCTAGGCTCTAGCTACTGTAATAAAAGTGTCGAAAATAAAAGTGTCGAGCTTATATTTAAACATCCTGAACATGCTAACGGTTTAGCAAAAGCTATTAAATCATTAAGACGTGAGCAGTTATGCTCGAACTTAGCATTAAAAGTTATTGAGAATCATCCTGATATGGCAGAGGCTATTGGTTCCTGTTTGGTTAACTTAGCACAGCAAGGCATTAATAAAGACAATCGGAAACCTTTATGGCCTCTTTTGCAAAACCAACCGCAAGAAATTATCCAGGCTTTTAAAATACTACTCGAGGCTAAGGCGCTTAATCAAACAAGCTTCAATATTATCTGCGAGAAGAGTAACTATGGTATTGATTTAGCAAAGGCTATGGTTAAACTTACGTCAGCTGATGACAAAAGACTTAATATAATAGGCCAGCATGCTAACCAAGCAGAGCTTGCAGCGGATATTTTAATTAGTTTAGGTAGGCGTGAATACAAGGATATTGATATCTATGAGAGGCTTACAGAGATTGAGCCTAGAAAAATTTACGTTGGGATTTTAGCTTTATCTAAAAATAAACTTCTGACTGAAGAAAATCTGCAACTGCTTCTCAATAACCCTGAGCATGCCAATGGAATTGGCCGGGCATTTGCGACACTCAATAAAGCAGACCTTTATGACCATCGTAAGCTTATCGTTGAAAAGAAGGCGTATACTAAAACCATCGCCGCTAGCCTAGAAATATTGTATTACTCTGGAAAATTAGATAAAGATAATTTGAAAAAGATTTGCGAGAAGCCTGTAAATTCTTTATTTATAGCTGAAGAAATTAAGGGTAATGAGAAAACGCAATATTCGAATGCCGGTGAAAAAGACTTTAATACTATACGTGAGTTTTCCAGGTTTTTTGCTCAAATCAGGAGGAAAGGAACGGGCCCGTTTAGCGTGCTACCCGAGGAGATACTGAAAAAAATTGCTGCTGATTGTGGGCCATATGGTAGTTTAGAAGAAGAGGTAGCAAACCATATCGCTTTTAAATCTTTTGATATAAAGCCAAGTTAATCACGCTAGGATGAGACGCGTGAAGATTTGCAGGGGCCGTCGCTTTAACCTGCTGAGGGTTCTTTAGGGAAAAAGATCATAATGCCCGTAGAGGGCATTATGATCCCCAGTTGGTTAATCTTCTAGAAAGCTGCGTAAGCGTTCGGAACGGCTAGGATGGCGTAATTTACGCAAGGCTTTTGCCTCTATCTGCCGGATACGCTCACGAGTTACGTCAAATTGCTTACCGACTTCTTCCAAGGTATGATCGGTATTCATATCGATACCAAAGCGCATGCGTAATACCTTAGCTTCACGAGCGGTAAGGCCGCCTAGAATTTCCTGAATGGCTTCGCGTAGGCTTGCCGAGGTTGCCGCTTCAATTGGCAAGGATACTGTGCTGGCATCTTCAATAAAATCGCCTAAGTGTGAGTCTTCATCATCGCCAATCGGAGTTTCCATGGAAATGGGCTCTTTGGCGATTTTTAATACCTTACGGATCTTATCTTCCGGTAGATCCATGTGCTTAGACAATTCTTCTGGGCTGGGTTCGGCGCCTGTTTCTTGCAAAATTTGGCGCGAAATCCGATTGAGCTTATTGATAGTTTCTATCATATGCACCGGAATGCGAATCGTACGCGCTTGATCGGCGATAGAACGCGTAATAGCCTGACGAATCCACCAGGTAGCATAGGTTGAGAATTTATAACCACGGCGGTATTCAAATTTATCCACCGCTTTCATCAAGCCTATGTTACCTTCTTGAATTAAATCGAGGAACTGCAAACCCCGGTTGGTATATTTTTTGGCAATAGAAATTACCAAGCGTAGGTTAGCTTCGATCATCTCTTTTTTAGCGCGTCTAGCCTTAGCTTCACCAATAGACATGCGCCGGTTAATTTCCTTAACTTCCGCAATGGTTAAATTGGTTTTTTCTTCCAGTTCAAACATTTTGCGCTGCGCTCTAACGATGTCGGGCTTGTATTTTTCTAAAATTTCCGCGTTACCGGTTTGTTTAGTAATTTGCTCATCTAACCAGTTAACATCGGTTTCTCGCTGTGGAAAATTTTTAATAAAATAAGGCCGCGGCATCTTAGCTTTATTAATGCAAATACTAAGTACTGCCCGTTCCTGTTTGCGTACCACATTTAACATGTTACGCATTTTGCGCATCAATCGATCGGCTTGTTTGGCGGTTAATTTAAACTGTAAAAAAACATCGGCCAGATGCAAACGCAATTGCTTACTGGTTTCATGGTATTTACCATGCTTTAGCTCGGCTGCTTTATATTGTTCATATAAATTGCGTAATTGCGCAAATTTTTCTTTTGCAACCACTGGATCGGGACCCGAGTCAAAGGTTGAAGCTGCTTCATCATCGGCGGGCGCAGCATCTTCATCTTCACTTAATTCAAGAGCAGGATCTTCTTCGGCTTCCGGTAAGACAACTTCTTCCACGGGAACATCGTCATTGGTAGGATCGATAAAATCGCTGATCAAATCATTTAAGCGAATTTCATTGGTTTCAACCCGTTCATAGGTGCTTAATACATTCGCAATGGTTTCGGGGTATTGTGCTAGGGCGGTGAGCACCTCACGCATACCTT
>JAQSXL010000065.1 GCA_029256685.1 Gammaproteobacteria bacterium
CCGGATGGAGGAATTGCTAAAGAGCATTTGCCGGTTTATGCTGCAGCGTCTCATTACCTGGTGTTTTTACACGGTACCACATGGGCCAATAAACATTGGCCGGAGGACTATTGGCAGCAATTAGCTAAGCATGCCACCCAGGCCGATTATCAAATTTTACTACCCTGGGGAAATCAAGCCGAGCGTGAGCGAGCCGAGCGTTTGGCCACCTTAAGCTCTAAGATTAAGGTTTTACCTAAAATGTCGCTGACCGAAATAGCGGGTGTGCTAGCAGGTGCTAAGGCGGTAGTTTCGGTAGACACGGGCTTAAGTCATTTAGCTGCTGCTCTTAAGGTGGCTACCATAGGATTATATGGTCCTACAAATCCTGCCTTGACGGGCAGCCTGGGCCCTTCTCAAATTCATTTGGCGGCGGATTTTAGCTGTGCACCTTGTTTAAAGCGCCGGTGCCAGTATCAGCAACCTAGTGCAGTTTGGCCGGTTTGTTTTAGTACGATTAAGCCTAATTTGGTATGGCAGCAGCTTGAATCCATTTTGAGGATTTAAAATTTAGTGCATACCCACTTGGCTATACAATTGCCATTAAGCCATAGGGTAGCTTATTCATATATTTAACAAGCTTACGTTTTAAAATACCAACCTATGCTACACTTTATTCATTGTTTTAATTAGAGATTATTATGCAAGTAGATAATTCCTTGGCAATACAGAAATTATTAGAAACCAATAAGCAACTCTTAAAAGAAGTAGAAAGATTACGAGAGGAAAATCAATCCTTAAAAAATATTATCGAACTTACGCCAGGCTACTTATATTGGAAAAATCTGGATCAGGTATATCTAGGTTGTAATAGAGGAATTGCCGAGAGAATAGGTTTAGCAAAATGTGAGGATATAGTCGGTCATACCCTATCTGAATTTCTAAGCAATGGTATTAGTCAAGAGGCTGCTAATGCCGTAAATAGAATTGATGCAGAAATTATGACCCATAATAAATTATATGAAATAGAAGAAGTGGGCTTTGAGGGTAAAACCTTTATTACTAAAAAACGACCTTTATATAACTCAAAAAATGAAGTTGTTGGACTGCTTGGAATTTCACTTGATATATCCGATCGTAAAAAAATGGAAGAGGAACTGCGTGAAGCTAAAGAAAAAGCTGAAGCAGCAAATCGTGCCAAATCATTATTTTTAGGTAATATGAGCCATGATATCCGTACTCCTCTCAATGGCATTTTGGGGTTTGCTCAATTGCTAGAAATGGAAGAAAAAGATCCTGCCAAAAAGGAAAAACTAGCGCTTATTTTAAAGTCGGGTAGGAAGTTACTGGGTCTTTTAAGTGAAATCATTGATATAGCCTATATAGAAAATGGCATGCCTATTAAATATGAGAAAGTTGACCTAAGAGAAATTATTAAAGAAGTTTATGAACTTATGCAAGTTGAAATTAAGCAGAAGAATTTACAGTTTATTATTAACCTTGATAGTCAATTACCTCCTACGTTTAAAAGTGATAAGCTCAGAATACATAGAATTCTGCTTAATTTAATTGGCAATGCGGTAAAATTTACTCATACAGGCTATATAAAAATCTCGGGTTTAGTCAGTAAAAATAGAAACGGAGCGTATTTAGAAATAATCATAGAAGACTCTGGGATCGGCTTTCCTAAAGAGGAGGTTGACAATATATTTCAAAACTTTACCCGCTTAACACCTTCCGATCAGAGTCTTTATCAAGGCTCTGGGCTAGGATTATATATTGTAAAAACGTTTATAAACGAACTCAAAGGAAGCGTTACAGCTACAAGCCAAGTAAACCTAGGGTCTAAATTTATATGTAAATTACCTTTAGAATAGCCAGCAGAGTATGCCCATAAATTTTGGTTTTAAACTCTGCTAACTAATGACTACCTATTACTGCAAAGAGGATAAGCCGATGTGGCAATCCATACTCGGTTTCCTTAGCCAATTTCATATCAACTACTCATTGAGAAGCCATTTGCTGAAAAAGAATTTTCTTCGTTATCCGATCCGGTTTCTAAATCAATTCCACTGCCATCAAAAGAGTGATTAGCCATCTCATTATCGCTGGCTTCACCATCGAAATTTAGCAAGCTATCCTCCAAATCTGGAGAAGAGCTTAAGGAGTTAGAGCGTGACATCCCATTGAGCATACCAGATATTGAGCCAAATAATATATCTTCAGGTACAAGCGCTTTGGCTGCGCGATAATTTGCAATAATGCTTTTCTCTCGCTCACTAAGCACCATATTATCTGCATCAAATTTAACGGGAATTCTCCTTTTCTTTCTTTCAGGGCTAGATGGAGGCGAGATTACTGCCTTAGTTTTTTGGGTTGATATTTTATCATTAAACATTCTACCAAAATTGCCAATTGTTTGGACTTTATCCGTAGGTTTTACTTTATTTTGCTCTTTTTTAGCCTCAGCCTCAAGCCGCTTTTGATTATCATAAATGCGATAATCAATAAGCCGTAAACTAATCTTTAAATTATTGTCTTCTGCAATTTGTCGCAAGCTAGTAAACATACTTTTTACGTCTTTGTCTTCCGTGCGATAAAATAAGGTGTCGTATTTATCCATCCAGTTATATATTTTTGCGGCTTCATTAAGTAAATATAACCGAGCTATCTCTTCAACTTCTGCTTTGCACTGCTGAAACAAATCCTTGTTTTTACTGATGGTTTCATCACTGGAAAGGATTCGGTTAGTATTTTTTGTGGCTAAAGCATGTATAATCTCTTTAAATTCATGCGTATTATTTTCATAAGCCCGTTGAATAACTTCAG
Organism: Gammaproteobacteria bacterium; assembly: GCA_029256685.1. Lineage (GTDB taxonomy): Bacteria > Pseudomonadota > Gammaproteobacteria > JAQSXL01 > JAQSXL01 > JAQSXL01. Next base: position 2,809 of record JAQSXL010000065.1, read on the forward strand.
CTTGGCCTTTAAGCTCGTCCCATGTTTTATAAGCTGCTTCTTCAACGCCTTTAAGCTTTTGTATAATATCTTTATTAAATTCATACCAAGCTTTCCCTCGTTTTCGGGCTACGCCTTCAGCTACTTGCCATTTTTCCTGGGTTTTCCATGGCGCTGATTCACTGGTATTTTTTATACAACTAATATCCGTTTTTGCACATTCAATAAATTCATCAATAATTTGATTAGCCGCTTGCAAGGTATCGCAGCCAACCACCGTGACAATTTTTTGGGTAATATGCTCATTAATATCATCTATCAAAGCGTCAAATTCTTCTTTTGCTTGTTGCCGCGCTTCAAGCGAATCAAACTTATTTTCAGTTACACAATGAGGTATAATAATTCGATTTATATCATTCTTTTTATTGGCGCATTTATCGGCGCGCTTTGTATCATATATAACTTTTAGACCCATATCGACCTCGAAAACCTACTTAGTTAAGTTTTCTATAAAAAATAATAAAATTTTAGTGAAATTAGTTAGCAAGAATATTTCTTAGAAATTTTTATTGGCTATATTAAAATTCTAATTAGTGATTTTAATTTAATCACGAAATCTTACCCTTGTAAATCTTTCCGCTTATAAGCCATCTTTTGACACCAACTTTGCTACGATTAAGCCTAATTTTGGTGTGGCAGCAGCTTGAATCCATTTTGAGGATTTAAAATTTTAGTCCTATATAGGGTAATTCACTATAACTGCGTAGGATGAGTTGGGGTAAAAACCATTGTTTATCATTATAAATAATGTTATAAACGGCTACGTTTGTTTTTAGACAATCTTAAGGTAGCCGTGAATTCTATTTATCAACGATATACCAATCAGCTGGCTTGTTTGGCAATTTATCTGGCCTTGTTCACTCTTCCCATTTCACGCCTTATCGCAAACCAGGCACTCATTGTCGCCGTGCTCTGTGTGTTGGTTCATGGAAATTGGCGTGCCCGCTGGCAATATATCTGGCAGTTTCAGTTTGTTAAAGTCATGTTCGCCTTTTTAGCCCTGCTTATGCTGGGTGTTTTTTATAGCCAAGCCTCCTTAGAGCAAGCCATAGAGGGCTTTGGTAAATATGGTAAGCTGTTATTTATCCCATTTTTTTTACCCTTATTTGTACAGGCTAAAGTGCGTACTCAAGCCTTAGCCGCCTTTATAGCCGGCGTCTATTTATGCATGTTGCTTAATGTCTTACATCATCATCAGCTTATTGATCTTAATGTGCTGATGAATAGTGCTAAACGGCTGTTTTCGCAAGCACATCCCGCTGGCACCTTTATTAACCCCATTCCATTCAGTGTGTTAGAGGCCTTTGCAAGCTATATTCTTTTAGTTAAAGTTTTTACGGCAAGCCGCTATAAAGCGATATATTTACTGTTATTTTTATTAGGCTCTTATCATTTATTTTTCATAAATATTGAGCGTACCGGCATGCTAAGTTACTTATTTTTACTAGGGCTTTTTATCTTGCAACGCTTAAGGTGGCAAGTGGCTTTATTATTGATGATAGTGATAGTGCCGGGATTACTTACCACGCTGTATTATAAATCCGCTAATTTTGCTAAACGGATTGAGTTAGTGAAATCCGATGTGGCGGCCTATCAAACAGGAGAAGTTGATACCTCCATAGGTTTGCGTTTTAGTTTTTGGTTGAATAGCTGGCAATTGATAAAGCAAGCGCCTTTGCTGGGGCATGGAACAGGTAGTTTCCAAACCGTGTATGCTAGAATAGGAGGGATTACCGCCTCACGCGGAGTGCCTTTAAGTGATCCGCATAACGAATACGTTTTAATTGCCGTAGAATGGGGCGGGATAGGTTTATTAATCTATTTATTTTGGATATGGATGCAATATAGGGAAGCAAGGTTATTACCTGTGGCAGAGCGGCAATTACTGCAAGGGCTTCTTGTTACCTTATTAGTGAGTAGTTTAACCCATGTGGTTATGTATACCAATGCTACAGGAACTTTATTTGTGTTAGGCGTGTGCTGCTTTTTTGCAGCCATGCCAGCCAGAATTAGTCAAACTTAATTTTATACCAATGATGCTAATAAAAGAGCCACCAGGAACTAGCCATTGCTAATGCAAACACGCATGGATAAGTATCTAACCGAAATTCTGGTGCGCCACGAAAGTGCACCTCTGCTAGTAGCTGAAAGAGCTACCGGAAAAGCGTGATTCATGGCTTCTGCCATGATGATAGCAAACAACTCGCCTTCACGTGGCAGTTTTTTGCTATTTGGCTGCTTTAAAGGTTTGAAAACTTTAAGAAACTGACACTGCTCATTAACAAATTGCAAAACAGCAGTAATATCGACAGAAGGTAGCTTGTTGTAAAATTGCAATTGAATGTCTTCATTGTCGTTAATTTTTAATTTCTTAAAACTGAGTTTGCCTGTCGCTTTGTCAAACAACAGGTGCTTAAATTCCCCTTTTTTAAGCTTACGGTTGAATATTTTCCAAAGTGAGAGTTGGCCACTAATTCGGCAAAAGCAACTGTCTTAAATGTATCAGTTTATTGGTGTCTGCCTGTAGTTACAAAATATTACATTTAGAGCTTATCCAACTGATGATATTAATACTATTTCTAGCTGCAATCACTTCTACTATTTGTTTCGTTATAGGTGAGCCAGAAAAGAGAATATCATCACTTGCTTGATATTTTGCCATAGCTAAAGCTGTTTGTTTTTCTTTGTTTTCAATATCTAGATCAGCACCGTACTTCAGTAAAAGGGGTTGAGCTTACAACCCCTTTTTATTTTTTTATCAGAGCCAAGGAAAAAGTAAGAATATTACAAGAATGTGTTAATATTACCTTAATAATCGTATGCTATGATGTCGTTAAATTCACTTAATCCTTTAATAAAAAAGAATATGACAGACTATAATTCACAAACTGATACTCAAGTAATACCTAGCTTAAGCAAAGGAGAAATTTTTGTATTCTCACTCGCTGAACAAAACAAATCTTTTATCAGCTCTGGGCTATCGCTGAATTTTATTAAGAAAATTGCTAATAAGCTGGAAGAACTATCAAGCAAAAAAATATTAAATGAGTCCATTTTAACGGTGTTAGCAGTTAACCCAGCGGGGGTTGTTTTACATCAGGCCTGCTTTGATCCCGTATCTAATTTTAATGCTATTTTGAAGCCTATTTTTTTAAAAGAAAAATCCATAACTAATTCAATCGCATCTCCATTTCTGAATGTATTTGACAATGAAGCGATGGCTCAGTTTAATCAAAAGCTCAGTACAAGCAACATGGAGTTTGCAGCAGTTGGGCTTGAATACCCAATTGAGCATCTAAAAAAGCTAGCCGAGCTTGGCTATATAACCATAAGCCGCGTGAATCGCAAACAGCTTACAATAAAAGAAGAGGGAAAAGAATATACAGTTAACCTAGCCATAAATAAGAAAATAAACTCAGACGAAGATTATCTTGAGTCATCTCATTTAAAACGTCTCCATCAATTAGGTTACGTGACTATAAAGCGTTTAAATAACAACCAAGTCAAAATAATGGAAAAAACTAAATATTATAAAATCCAATTACCTAAGAAAATTAAAAAAATGCTTCCCGCTAGTAATGAGTTTTTCCAATCAGAATATTATTCCGCTAATAGCCAACAACTAGTAAAAGTTTTCTATGCTAGCCAAGATGATAAAATTAAGGAGCCCGTCATTGTCCTTGGCCTTAAAAGTGACGAAACACATCATCAGCCTTGGCCAATCGTTTGTGATGTGGATGCACATAATTTTGCTGCGCGTAGTAAGGAAAAAGTGCTCACATACGATACTTCCATGGACAGTGAGCGTAATGAACTAAAGGAAAAAGTAAAAGAGCTATTAGATAACAAGCTTGAAAGCCAAGAAATAGAAAACTACCTAGACATTATCAATGATAATTTAGGTAGAATAAGTGCTCAAGAACTTATTGTTTACTATGCTATCAATAGTGCTTGTGATAGGAATGCCGGGTTGTTAGCCGTTTTTCAGCATGGTGCGACAGCCAATATGGGCAAAGAGGATGTTAAAAAAATTCCTCAACGAAATGTAGACAAACCTTTTCCTGCTATTGAGGATAAAACTGAAATTGTAGCTATACTTCCCCAATCAAAGAACAATTTTTTGGTAGTGCAGGGAGCCTATACGCTATTGCTCTATGATATTTTAAAATCTGAAGGCCATTATAATTTTAAAATGCAGTATTTATGGAAAAAGCAATTGGAGGAATTCGCTAAATACCCCAAAATCGAAAAAATTAAACGCCATATTCGTGAAAAACTGCATGAGGTTGGCATTGGTTTGGAAAATTTAGTACTAAAGAGACACCAGCATTCCATAGTCAGTGTTGCAACAGCAGCCAGTGCCATTGGTATTTTCGGTGTATGCGAATATCTCAAAGCAAGTTCAAGCACATCTCATAGCGATACGTTACTATCCACAGTAAATGGTGTGCTTGGAGGATGTATAGTGAGTGAGCTTACGAGGAATATTTTGCAAGCGCAAATTGAGCCGGATATGTCTACTAACCCTAGACCACGTTGTTCTATCATGTGATTTTGAAAGTGCGTCAACGCTGCCTATAACATCAAATCACTGATTTTGTTATAATGAACGTAGCATGTTTCATTAAGATATATACAGGTGATTACCATGAATACTGTAGCTGAACAATATGAACAATTAAAGAGTGACCTCAAGAACGTTTTACCGAGTTTAGTAGCTAATAAAATTGTTGGAGATTATTATATTCAGCCTATTTTGCTGCCCGCTATCAATAGATTAGAAAGAGACGAACTAAATCCTAAAGAACAAGCAGAAAGATTGCTTTCTTACCTCCATGGAAGTGATGAGCTTGAACTCAATAAAGATTTAATATATCTTGTGCGTAATAAGCTAGAGGCTTGTAAAAGTCATTATTGTTCTTATGTTAATGAGCATGCTTATAAACAAATTATGGCATCGGGACATCAATTTTTACAGCTGGTGAAACAGTTAGAGTACCTCATACCTGGATTGCCAGAGTGTATCGATGAGGATCAGCACCCAGCTTATCATTGCAACATATCTTAGAGATTATTTATCCTAATTGGCTAATTTTCATTGAGGAATTACCGACCCTATTTTAAAAACGGTATTTAATGAATATGGACTTATCGTAGCCGGTTGGTCTGCTCAATGAGATAAAGCACTAATAAGCTGTGTGGCGAGTACCATTAGCTTGCGGTTTGCAAACTACTGGCTCATGCGAGGTACAGTGAGCTCAGAAGCACAGTCGTTAATCACCAAGCGTCATGGAACCCTTATACCCATGGCTAGCTCCTGGTAGCAGATTGTTTAACAGGAATGGTATTAGTGATGAGTGATAATCGATCGATAAACCGCTAGCGTTTTTGCAGCCATGTTTTGGATGCTAAATTCTGCCACTTGCTGAGTGGCATTTACAATTAAGGATTGACGTAAGTCGTTATTTTGGAGAAGCTGGATAACGGCCTTAACAAGATTATTAACGTCACCTGTATCGGCCAGCAAGCCAGTTTTACCATCCAATACAATTTCAGGTATACCTCCCACGCGCGTAGCAACGACCGGTACTTGACAAGCCATGGCTTCTAAAATAGAACTGCCCATGCCTTCTTGTTGTGAAGTTAACATAAAGATATCCAATTGGGGCAGTAGCTCTGCAATGTCGGATCTAAACCCTAAAAAAATCACCTGCTCGGCGAGATCTAATTCGGCTACCAAGTTTTGTAGCTCTGTTCTAAGTGGCCCCTCGCCCATAATTAAAAATGTAGCCGAGATGCCTTGCTGAATAACTTGTTGAGCTACTTTAATAAAGGTAAATAGGTCCTTGCTGGTAACTAAGGCGGCTAGGGTGCCAATTAGCAAATGGTCTGGCTTAAGTTTTAATGTATTACGTAAGCTACTGACCGGTGATTTAAGACTAAACCGTTTGAGATCCACGCCATCATTGACGACCACTAATTTGCTAGAATCCCGAATACAAGATGACACCGTTTGGTATACCGCTTGTGAAATACAAATAATCTTACGAATATGCCGAGAATTGTATTTATAACGTGACAGCCATGATTTTTTAATGGGAAAAGCCACCTTGCGGCTAATGACTAGGGGCGGTTTTAGCTTAAATAAAAGCCGGGCGAGTAGGGCGTTGGTTTGCGTATGAGCATCATGAGCATGAATAATATCAATGGCATGGGTTTTACATAGTTTTGTTAATTGCCGGGAAAAACCAAGGTCTATACTCGATAAATTTGCATAAGTTATAGCCTCAATATGATGGGCTTTGCAGTAATTAGCTAGGGCGGAATCTTTGCGGCAAACAATCAGTTGTGGTACTTGCTGTTTAACCAGCTCCTGATAGAGATAAATTAATTGTTGCTCCCCACCCCCCCAAGACTTGATGGCCGATAAATGTAAAATAAAAGGCAATTTGGCTGACATAGTAAAAATTTCATAGGGTTTTATAACGGTATTCTATACTTAAATGAATACAAGTTTAAGATATTACCGATGTGTTCTTACCTGTAATCCCCTTTCTCTTAAATAATCTTCCATTAAAAGCGTAGATAACTTAGGTATAGGTACTTATCTATTAAATAAAGAGCTTAATAACCTATTGGCTTATGCCAGCAATGTTAGGTAAACTGAGAGAATGTGAGTTAACTTGGCTAGCGATCATGACACCCAACTTAAGCGTCATTATTATTACCAAAAATGCGGCAGAGCAAATTAAAACTTGCTTAGAGTCGGTGAAATTTGCCGATGAGATCATCGTGTTAGATTCGGGCAGCACCGATACTACGGTAAGCATATGCCAACAATATACGGATAAGGTTTTCGTAACCGATTGGCCGGGTTATGGTATTCAAAAAAATCGGGCTATTGCTAAAGCCACCGGGAAATGGATTTTATCGCTTGATGCCGATGAGCATTTGACTCTCGAGTTACAACAGACCATTCAGCAGATTATTAAAACTGACTCTGAAGATGCGGCCTATGCCTTACATAGGCGTTCTAGTTTTTGTGGTCATTATATAAAATATGGGGATTGGGCACGGGATTATTGCCTGCGTCTTTTTAAAGCGGGTCAGGCCAAATTTGAAGAGATACCCGTGCATGAACGTTTAATGGTTAGCGGGAAAACCGCTAAAATTAAGGGTATCTTGTTACATGATTCTTATCCGGATTTGGCCTCCATGCTGGCAAAGATGAATAGTTATTCCTCTTTGGGGGCG
>JAQSXL010000066.1 GCA_029256685.1 Gammaproteobacteria bacterium
TAATAAATTTATTGAACTCTTACTGCAATATTCAGCTAACCCTAATCAGTACGGGATAGTCGCAGATGGAGTCATGCGCCATGGCAATAAAGAAAATGTAATGGCTCTGATAAGCTTACTGCTTAAATATGGGGCCGATTCTAAAAAATTGCAACAGGAGCTAAGGCAAGTTCCGGACTACTATGATTACGATAAGGAAGATATCTTAGCAACCACCAGCGACTTCTTAGCTAAACCCATGCAATGCCAAATACAAAAGGTGAGCATTGCAAGAGAGCCTTACGATGATACCTTATTCGGTGTAAGACTATATCAGCATAGCCTATCAACTTCTCAAGCTGCTGACGACGTCAACACAGACTCGACAAACTGCTTAATCATGTAAAACGATGTATTTTTGTCTTTTACCCAGCAAAATACTCCAATGCCTATAGAAAACTATAGGCATTGGTCTTTGCTTGCATTGTTGGGTGGTACTTACAACTCTATGAATTTACCAGTGCCTTTTCAACTGCCCTTAAAACTTGTACCTGACATTATATAGGTACGATTAACTAGCCTAAAATTTGCAGGGCAAAGATAAAGCGGTATTAAGTAGCTAGTTTGATTAATAATCCTGGCGGTTGTTTAAGTATGCTTCGGGTAGCTAACAACCCCGCAATAGCAATAACTAGAATTCCACCACTTAGCCCAGCGAATAAAAGCTTAACATTCAAATGAAAAGCAATATGCAATAAATAGTGGCTGATAAAATAGCTACTGACTAAGGCACCTATTATACCCACTAAACCCGCTAATAAACCCAACCCCATAAACTCGGCTAACAAGCCTAATTGTAATTGTTTACGGCTAATACCTAGTGTACGCATGATAGCGCCTTCATAAATACGTTGATCTAAGATTGCCTGTAAGGAGGCGAATAAAATTAATAAGCTAATGGCTAGTGTAAATGCCAATAAATATTCAATGATAAGGCTGGCTTTAGCAATAACCCGATTAATTTGGGTAAGCACTTGCTGAATACTAATTAGAGTTATACTAGGAAACAAATTAACCAATTGATTGACAAACTGTTCTTGGTCTGGAGGGAGATAAAAGCTAGTAATATAGGTAACGGGCATATTCTCCAAGGCACCAGGGCTAAAAATTACATAAAAGTTAGGCTGAAATGAATACCAATCGACGACTCTAAGGTTGGTTATTTTACCCGTAATGGATTCAGAGCCTATAGTAAAAGTGAGTTCATCACCTAATTTTGCGTTCATGGCCTCGGCTAATTTAGCTTCTACAGAAAGCTGGGTATAAGCGGTTTTGTTATGCCACCATTTGCCTAATATTAAGGTATTATGAGGTGGTTTTTGTAGGCCCCAGGTTAAATTAAGTTCGCGGTGAAAGGCATTGAAATCGGCTTTATTGGCAGGAACTGCCTGCAAAATGGGTTTGCCATTTAAGGCCGTTAATCTACCTCTTACCATGGGGTAAAGCCCCACATTATTGAGATGAGCTTGTGCAAGCATGTTTTTTACTTGTTCAACTTCTGTAGGAGCAATATTAATCGCAAAATAATTGGGGGTATTGGCTGGTAAGCGGTGTTGCCAATGAGTGACTAGATCATAGCGTAACAACAACAATAGCATGGTAATCATAATGATTAAGCCAAACGTAATGATCTGTAGTTGGCTACTTTTACTATAGCGGACCAAACTAGCTAGACCATAACGCCACATTTTAGGGGTATAGGGGCGCAGCAGCTGAATGCTATACAATAATAATTTGGCTAATAGAGACAGGAGAAAAAGGGTTAACCCAATACTGCCAGCAAGTAAAAAAGTAAGCTTAAGGTCAAAGGTGTAAAGTAATAATAAAGTCAGGATACCGCAACCACCTAAACTGTAGGTAAGCCAGCTGCTAGAACGAGGTTTAATGGCTTCACGCTTTAAAATTCTTAATGGTGGCACCTGTTTCAATTCAAGCAGTGGGGGTAATGCAAAACTAAATACGGCTAATAATCCAGTCACTATGGCTATTAAACCAGGATAGAGATGGGGAGCCGGTAAGATAAGTTGCAATGAGGCGTTAACCCATTTAGCAAGAATTATCTGACCTAAAAATCCAACCAGGCATCCTATTAGGGTGCCTATGAATCCTAAGATAACTAGTTGATAGCCATACACCCCTACAATTTGCCGCTGTTTTAGGCCAAAACAACGTAAGAGGCTACTGGTATCATAATGGCGCTTAGTATAATGATGGATGGCCGTCGCGATAGCAATGCCTGTTAGCGTTATACAAATTAAAGAGGCCAGTTTCAAATATTGCTCAATTTGCTCCAGGGTGTTACGCAAGCGGGTTTGGCCGGTTTTGCTATTAATTACTTTTTGGCTAGCGCTTAATTGGGGTTTAAGCCAGAGGATAAAACGATTTAAGGCCGCGGAATTACCCACCACTAATAATCGGTACTCGGCTCGGCTACCAGGCTGCAAAACTCGAGTTTTTGCGAGATCGGCATGATTAATGAGCACTCGAGGCGCAATATTAAGCCAGCTAATACTATAATCCGGTTCATAGGCAAGCACATGACTAGCCGTTAATGCAGTAGCACCTATAGTCACTAGCCTATTAAGTTTTAGCTGTAATGTAGACCATAAGCGTGGCTCAAGCCAAGCCTCACCTGGCTGTGGCCCTCGTAACATTTTATTTGCTGGTGCAGTAAAAGCTGTTCTGGCTTCTAATACCCCCAGCAGCGGATAATTGTCATCCACCGCTTTAACGGTAGCTAATTGATACTGCTCACCGGCATTGAGCATGCTAGCAAATTCAAGGCTGATTGAGGTGTTTAAGCCCAGCTGTTTAGCATAAACTGACCAACTCTCTGGCATGGGCTTAGGGCTAGTTACGGCTATATCTCCGCCTAATAGCTCAGCCCCTTGATGCTCTATGGCTTGTTGCATGCGATCGGTGGCAAAACCAACCGAAGCTACACAGGCCACCGCCAGGATAAGAGCCGCAAGTAAAATATAAAGTTCACCGGCACGCCATTCCCGAATGAGTAACCTAAAGGCCAGCCTAATTAATAGCATGCAATTGTCCATCCTTTAACAACCATTTATGCTGACAAATGGCTGCTAACGCTTCATCATGGGTCACCAATACTAAAGTAGTATTCTGTTCCCGGTTAACGGTTTGCAAAAGCTTAATAATATGTTGGCTATTACTGCTATCAAGATTCCCCGTAGGTTCATCGGCAAATAATATTTTGGGCGTTATGGCAAAAGCCCTGGCAATGGCAACTCGTTGCTGTTCACCACCGGATAATTGATGTGGATAATGATGACCGCGTTGCGCTAAGCCTACTCGCGTTAACCAATTGCTAGCTTGGCTTTCAGCCTGCTGATTGCCCGCTAGTTCCAGCGGAAGCATAATATTTTCCAATGCCGTTAAACTAGGTATTAGATGAAAGGCTTGAAAAATAAAACCCACTTGCCCTAAGCGAAGGGCGGCCCGTTTATCTTCATCTAATTGGCTTAAGGCTTGGCCCAGCAGATAAATTTCCCCGGCGCTGGCAGTATCTAACCCCGCCAATAAACTTAGTAAGGTCGATTTTCCTGAGCCAGAAACACCTAAAATAGCCACACTTTCCCCGGGCTGGATTGAACATTCAATTCCCTCTAAAATAGCTAAGCTATGGGTATCATTACCTATCGATTTCTTTAGCCCTTCTGCTTTTAATATGGGAGATGTCTGCATGATTCGCCGCTGTCAATTTGGAATATTATTTTTACTAGTTTATAGTGTAACGGGGCATGCCGCTAGCCTCTTAGTATTAGGCGATAGCTTAAGCGCAAACCATGGTATTGAGCCACAGCAGGGTTGGGTAAACTTATTGCAGCAACGTCTTGCCGCACATAAATATCCCTATCAAATAATAAATGCCAGTATTAGCGGAAGCACCACTAGCCAAGGATTAACCCGCTTACCTGAACTTTTGACTAAACATAAACCTACCATTGTAATCATTCAATTAGGCGGTAATGATGGTTTACGTGGCTTACCGGTTTTAGTCATTCGTAAAAACCTGCGTAATATTATCGAAATAAGCACTCGGCATAAAGCCAAGGTATTATTGTTAGGCGTAAGACTGCCGCCTAATTATGGTCCTGCTTATACTAGTCAATTTCAGGCTATTTATGCAGATCTTGCCAAACAAGAAAAAGTCGCCGTAGTGCCCCTATTTTTAGCAGGCGTGGATGAAAAAACGGATCTGATGCAAGACGATGGCATTCATCCACGTGTGGCGGCTCAAACCCTTTTATTGGATAATGTATGGCCTCAATTAAAAGCCCTGCTTTAATCATTTAGACCATAATATAGCCTAAAATACCACCGTGATATGGGTGGTTAGATAATCCACAAAAGCTCTTATCTTAGGTGGTACAAAAGACTGATTGGGATAAACCACATGTACCGGCTTTTGCTGCGTTTTCCAAGCAGGTAAAACCTGGACCAGTTGTTGGCGTTCGATTTCTTGATGACAAAGAAAACGAGGTAATAGGCTAATACCCTGGCCTAACAAAGTCAGTTCCTTTAAAGCCAGTAAATTATTAACACTAATAGTAGCCGCCACCACAATTTCTACTAACTGCTCAGCTTGATAAAGTTTCCATTGATTAGGATGTGAGGCATTACTAAATTGTAAACACCGGTGCTGTATTAGGTCATGTGGTGATTCAAGCTCGGGCGCCCTCAATAAATAACTAGGCGCAGCAAACAGTTGCAGTTCGGTCATGCCAATTTTCTTGGCAATAAGACTGGAGTCTTTAAGCGTGCCTATTCGAATAGCTAAATCAATATCCTCTCCTACCAGATCCACTAATTTATCGGTAAGTAACACCTCAAGCTGGATATGAGGATATTGCTCAATAAACCCCGAGATAATTTGATTAAGCACGCTACTCCCCATTTCTACCGGCGCCGAGATCCTCAATTTTCCTCGGGGTGCGGCCTCTTTGCGATAACCAGCGGCATAACTATCGGCTGCTTGGATAGCTTGCATGGCCTGATTACAAATTTCAAAATAAGCTTGGCCCGCTTCTGTTAACGATAGCTTACGGGTAGTTCTTTTCAGTAAGCTGATCCCTAAATGGTTTTCCAACTGCTTGAGTTTTAAACTAACAGTGGACTTAGGCAGCTTTAATAACCTCGCCGCTTGTGAAATATTGCCCGCTCGCACAATCTGAGTAAATAACCAGATAGCGTTTAAATCAACTTGAGATGACATCTATTATTGTTCAATATACCAAACAGTGTTTCTAATTTTTACAGTCTAATAGATAATCTTACTTAAGGCTATACTAGGATCTGTTGAAATTTCATTAAGCCGAGGTGGAACTATTGATTTTCGAATCTCACAGCTGAGCAGCAAAACACAGAAAATCTTTTGTTCACGCCCGGCATAGTAAAAAGGTCAACAGATCCTAAACAAGTGGTTAATAAATTAAGAGAGGTTATTATGAAACTTGGCATTATTGGAGCAGGTAATATCGGTAAATCATTGGGCGCTTGGGCAGCCAAAGTAGGTTATCAAGTCGGTTTTGCAGCACGAAATATCAGCCATGCAGAACAAGCAGCACAATTAGCTGGCCATCATGCTAAAGCAGATTCTGTGATAGAAATTGTTAAACAATTCGACTTGTTGTTATTAGCCATTCCTTACAGTGAAGTGAGTAAGGTGATTGCAGAAATTAAACCCTTCTTAAAAGATAAAATAGTCATTGATGTCACTAATCCACTCACAGCTGATTATATGGGGCTCGCCTTAGGGTATACCACTTCGGCGGCAGAAGAAATTGCCAAATTAATGCCAGAAATACCCGTTGTTAAGGCTTTTAATACCGTATTTGCCCAAATTTATGCCGCACAAAACCCGCAATTAAATGGACAAACCATTAGTGTCTTTATGGCCAGTGACCAACCCACAGCAAAAGCCAAGGTTATGGAACTAGTTTCTCGTTTAGGGTTTGACGCCGTTGATGCGGGTGCTTTGAAAAATGCTCGTTATCTAGAACCCCTAGCAGGTCTTAACATTTTCTTGGGTTATGGGCAGGGGCTTGGCACTCAGATTGGTTTTACATTACTAAGGTAAATAAGATGTTAATGCCTGCCCTGTTCATTAGTCATGGCACGCCACTAGTAGCGCTGCTGGATGATAACTACACACAAGCTCTAACAGAGCTTGGCCAGCAGTTAGATACTCCTCGCGCTATCGTGGTCATGTCCGCCCATGGCTTATCACATCAGGGGGTTGTTGAGGTAACGGCTAGTCTAAAACCGCAGCTGATTTATGATTTTAGTGGTTTTCCAACGGCCTTATATCAGTTGCAATATCCCTGCCCTGGTTCACCACAGCTTGCGCAACAGCTTGTTGCGCAGCTTAGCAAGGCGGGGATCCCCGCTGTTTTAAATTCACAGGCTGGCTTAGATCATGGTGTGTGGATCCCCTTATTGCGACTCTTCCCTAGTGCGCAAATTCCAGTGATCCAAATTTCTCTACCCTACCCCTCTTCATTGGCTCATATCTTTAACATAGGCCAGGCTTTACAATCCTTAAGACAAGAGGGTGTGCTGCTTATAGGTAGTGGCAGTGCCACTCATAATTTATCAGCCCTCAACTGGCAAAATCTTCAGTCTACTACCGATACCTGGGCAACCACCTTCATGACTTGGCTGAAACAAAAAATCCAGCAAGATAGTCTAGATCAATTATTCAGCTATCAATCGTTAGCCCCCTATGTGACTAAAGCCCACCCCACAGCCGAGCATTTTTATCCACTTTTTTTTACATTGGGCGGTAAAACTAACCGGGATGTTGCGGAAATACTGACGGATAGCTATTACTATGGCAATCTTTCTATGTTTTCATTTATTTTAAAAAGTGCCGGATGAAAATTTATTAGTTTTGCATCAAATTTGACTAGCAAACCTGAAGTAGCCATCTTTATCCATCTGCGACATTGCGGCACTTACTACCCTTCTTATTTACTACGTGTAAACTGCACTGCTTGCAAGTACCGCGTCTTGCAGCTGAATAAAGCTATTGGGATAGGGTTATTTTTGTAAAAAAGTGCTATAAAAAACCATCGCCTGTAAGTTTCTTCTTACAGCTGATTCAGTTATCTCTTCTAACACCTTTTATCTTCATAGACTAGGCTTATAGTTAGCATACTTAGCATGGATGCTAAGTTACTTAGGGATGAGCCAACTACAAGCTAGGTCTCAGGGATGAGCAACGGGCAATGGATTAACCTAGTAGCTAGCTTGTAGTTTCATATGTTTAATAACTCAGGTTCATTAGCATGCTATTGAGAAGAGAAAGTATTTTTACTAAAAGCTTAGAATAGCTCTGGTCAAGTCTAAAAAGTGCTGTAAATTTTCTCCAACACCTTTATCCTAGAACAACAAGGTTACTGTTAGTCTACTTTCACACCAATATCACTGCCAGCGATACGACATTTATTCCTGAGGTGAGCTAGCTGCCATAACTCATAGTCTGCTGCTGAGCCGTATCCAATTCGCCTGCCTTTTCCTCTTGCAACTTGCTCACCGTTGAGGCCTCAACTCTAGTTAAATGAGACCGCTTTTGCTGCTTAAGCTTCGGTATAATTGGTTGTTTTGCAGACGTAGCCGGCTTACGAGAGCTTGGCGTCCCAGAGAAAAAGTGAGGTAACTGACTCGTGGCCTGAAATGCGGGTTGAACCACAGGACTTCTAGCGACATCTTTAGCCAACTCATTTTGCAGCACGGCTAACTTTGCAACATCTTCTTGGCCGTCTATCAAATTAATACTGAATGAGGTCCAACCCGCACCTGCTAAACAGTGGTCTCTAAAAAGGGTGTGCATGGTACGTTGGCCCGTCACAGGGTTAAAATGAGAGGGACCATCGACGTGAATCGCGATTTTTTTATCGCCTATAAAGGCGATATCGATTTCCTGACCCGTCTCATTACAAATATAATTCGCTTGTAAAAAGTTTTGTTGCTCTTTAGGCAACACGGCTCTTATTTTTTCATACCAATCTTTTTCTGCTTGTGATGGATTAGCTCCCTTGGCAAACAGAGCCGCATGGGTTTGCATTTGTTTAAGAAGCCGAGGCTTAAAAGCTAAACCACCGTGCCATTTTAGCGTTTTTATGGCAAATAATGCCCTGGCTTGGTCGGCATTTACTTTATGATTCTGAATTTTACCGAATAAGCTGGCTTGTTCTTGGCTAGAATAGGCGATGGTTTGATCGTTAAGGGTCGTACTTAACACCAGGTTAATCCATAGTAAATCGATGGCTAACGCAAAATCTATTTTTTTAACGTGTACATCGCTTAGCGCCTCTTTACCTAATAGAACAATGGCTTTTTGGATGGCAGGGACGCTGGCATCTAATAAACAGTGGCGTAATAGTTTGAGATAGTCTTTTATTTCCGCCAGTGGATAAGTGGTATCCCCCTTTTCAAGCCCCCGGGTAATAGCTTCCGAATATCTAGTTAACGTCCATTGCAAACCCTTGGGATTTTCGGCCTTATGCAATAGCTTAAGGAAGGTCTGATACTTCTCAAGAGAAAAATAAACTTTGCCTATGTCTTTATGATAAACGTTCAGCTGAGGCTGGTCTTTAGAGGGTGATTTTTCCATTTCTTCTGTCTCAAATAGTTCGGCTTGCCGGTTTTCTAAGGCTAACAAAAGCAATTTATGCGGTACAACCTCATCGGGCAGCGCACGATAAATTTCTTCATTGCCGATACTGCCGTATCGCTCTAATAATCGCATGGTCGTATCAAAAAATAACCGCTGATATTCCTCATATTTAGGCTGCGGTAATAATATAAGTAGGGTGGAGATCATCGATAACATTAAATTTCTGACCGGAAACATTTCTAGCGGCGGCTCATCTTGCAACAATAACGGCAAGGCAGATTCTGCCAGAATCGCAAATAGTTCAGCGCCACGTGGATTATCAACCGGAAACGATCTGTCTTGAATCAGCCTAGTAGCCCCTTTCAAGAAGCAAAATGCTACACTAGGCGAGATAGGTTTTTCTTGTTGTACAGCTCTTTCCATGGTTTTAATCAGCAAGTCGACTAACACCGTATCGGGCTGAAAGTACCAAACGGAAAGGGCAAACATACAGTTGGCAATAATTTGGGTAGATAAAGGTTGATGAACTACGGCAAGCTTATCCTGTAGCTGCTGAGTCAATACCTTCACAGTGTCTTCAAAATAGCGGTGCTTTTCGTGATAAAGCCAGCCTTTGTCATAATAGAATGTTAAATTGTCCTTTGAAAGCAAGGTTAATAAAGCTGCACTATTCTTTATACTCATTGAATGCTTAGCACAATAATCGTTAATTACCGCGCTAATCCGCTGTAATAAGTCAGCCTTTTCACTAAACATCGTTGGCAGATAAATATCAAGTTCCATCCATTGCAACGCCTTATCCGCTAAATCTTTAATCTCGATAAATGGCTTGGTTTTAGCGCTTGTTAATTTTTCCATTGATTGCACAAGCTCTTGTTGCAAGTTAATAAATTTAATTTCCAAATTAATAAATTTAATTTTATCGCTGTTTACTTTTTTTGGCTTCAATTGAGGCATGCTAATCTATCCTTTTTAAATGATTAAAAAACCTATTGCTTGAGATAAGAATAATCCGATGAATTAGATGATTTGTTGGATTTTAACTAAAAGAGTGCCAGCTCTAAGAAAAATAGGCAAATTATTATCCTCCTTCTAGCGAGGTTCTATTAGGGTATTCTCTATGAATAAGTAATAGCTCATATTATACAAAAACCGTATGCTCCCTTACCGCAGCCGTTACCGTGAGTCTTTTGGCAATGGCTGCAATAACTACATAGCAAAAATCATACTAGGTGCCGCTTGTTTAGCCAATAACGCCTGCTGGGTTTCAAGCAAGGTTTTATAAGCCAATTTTGTAGATATAGTTACCTGTCCGGTTAATATATAATTATTTAAAATGGCAATGAGCCAGGGACCTGTATGAGCCGTGTCTTTCACAT
>JAQSXL010000067.1 GCA_029256685.1 Gammaproteobacteria bacterium
ATTCATGAACCTGCGCGCGATAGGCTTTAATACTATCGACCGCGGCTAATGAACGTTGCCAACGAGCAAACTCTACGACTTCCATCGCTATAATCTGCTCGGCCTGTTTAGCAGCATCCAACCGCTGGTTGAGATTTTGAGCAATAATTTTCTGCATATCATCAATATTATTGAGATAGGCATTCTGTAGGTTAGCAACTTGTGGTTCGATATCGCGGGGAACAGCCAAATCAATCATGAGCATGGGCCGCCATTTGCGTAGCTTAAGTGCCTGTTCAACCATACCTTTACCGATAATAGGTAAGGGACTCGCGGTTGCAGTAATTAAAATATCGGCTTGCGGTAAAATAGTGGGTAAGGACTCTAAGTTAAATCCTTGGCCTGCGTATTGCTCAGCAAAGCGTAAGGCACTTGCCTCGGTACGATTACAAAATATAAGCCTATTAACACTTTGCTCACGTAAATGCTTAGCAGCCAGCTCTATGGTTTCGCCCCCCCCAATCAGCAAAGCCGTATTTTGTTTTAAATCGGCGAAAATCAATTTAGCGAGCTGTACTGCGGTATAGGCAATCGAAATAGGATTAACGCCTATGGCTGTCTTGGTACGAATACGCTTGGTCACCGTAAAAATGTGCCGAAACACTTGATTTAACCGATTACCCATCATACCTACTTGACTGGCACTAGCAAACGCTTGCTTCATTTGACCCAAAATTTGTGGCTCGCCTATTACCATGGAATCTAAGCCGGAAGCTACCCGCAACATATGTTCCAGCGCAGAGTCCGCCGTATGCGCATAAAAATAAGGCTCAATTTCTGCAATAGTTAATTGCTGATAATCACTTAACCAAGTTAATAAGGTTTTGGGCTCAGCCCCCATACAGTAAAGTTCTGTACGGTTACAAGTAGAAAGAATAGCCGCTTCATCTAGCTTGGCCGTTCGATTTAAATCTTGCAAGGCTAAAGTAAGCGCGTGCGAAGGCACCGTAACCCGCTCACGGACTGTCAACGGAGCAGTTTTATGATTAATTCCACAGGCAATTAAACTCATGACGTTTATGTCAACTCAAACAATATTTCGCCTAAATACTATTTAGGCGATTATAAAAATAGCTTATTATAACGCAACTCTCATTTGCAAGCATCAGTAAAAATATTGGCGGCGCAGAAAAGAGAATAGATGCCCAAACGGCACGCGATATGGCTCATTAAAATCTAAAAAATCCTCACTGTTAGCCACAACGGCTAAGGCTGCTGCATGGCGTAATTCATCACAGAGTTTATCTCTCAAATCCAGGAGGGATGGTCATTCTATAGGTAATAAAGACTTTTGATCAGGCAAATGACCGTTTAAACTGCAACTAGCCATGATGTTTACTCCTCGTTAGTAACATTGTGGTTAGTACCGTTTTAGTGTTACAGCGCCCAGGCGGTACGCTTTATTAAAGTAGTTTTAAACTACTTCGGTAAAATGCCCTGCTGCATATTCATGCAATACGCTGGCAATAAAGGTTTGATAAGGTAAGCCTTTAAACGCAGCTCTTTCCTTCAGCCTTCTTAAATCCATACTGGAAATACGAATATTTACCCGTGCATCTTTACGCAGCGTGTTCGCTGCAATTTGTCTTGCCTCTGCCATTCTTTGTTCTAAATTAGGAACGCTTTTTAATTCTCCACGTTCCAGCGCCTTATCAAGAGCATCACTAATTTCTTGCTCCTCTTCATCAAGTTCAATATCAAAAACATCATGCTTTTTCATCGTTGTTACCTCTTAAATATTGCTTAGTAAATTTGCGATGGGAAAAAATAGTTTTTAAAAAAACATGATTGACGCCTTTTGTAACGAAAGGTACTGCATACACATAGTTTTTTATTTCAAGTATATATTTCTTGATTTGGATATTTGGCCGTATTAGGATGCGGTAATATATCGAGTATCGCTCCAGCCTCAATGGCCGTTACTACCTCTTCAAAACTAATGCCCCGTTCTTTAATCAATCAGTGATCCTTATCTCTGGGAAAATCATATACCTTTTCATGTTTTTTCATATTCATGTTTTTTCATAGATCAATGATAGCCTAGTTGTGTGAATTTTATCAAACATTGTTACTTAACATTCAATATCCTATAAAAATAGCTTACAATAGAAATAAACGTGAAAATCTCATAAAAATGGGAGCTGATTTTACCAGCTCCCATTTTATTTTAAGCCGCGCAATACCATGGGCAGGCATTACCTTTTAGGCGATCATTTTCCCATTGAAGAGACTGGAGATTACTTAATATATCCGTTCCACCCCTAGCAATGGGCAATACATGATCGATTTCCCAACCATATTGAGAAGAAGCATTACCATAATCTTGCTAAGTTTTTTGATTAGCAAACCTTTAATCGTTGCGCAAATGACAGATTTATTGCAAGCTAATTATAAATTTAATTGACGATCAATCTGGATGCGAGCTATTAGCAAATTACTTACTTATCTTATAGGCTGTTTATTACTTGCCAGTTGCAGTACCTTAGGACCACCCACTTCTTCCCAATTAGCCACAAAAAGTTGGGCCAAGCGACAAGCTCAGTTACTTCATTTAACCGCTTGGACAAGTATAGGTGCTGTTGGCATCAAAACGCCCCAAGCAGCTTGGAGTGCTTCTTTCAATTGGCAACAACAATTTTCAAACTATCAATTGCAGCTATTTGCGCCTCTAGGGATGGGCTCACTCTCATTAACTGGCAATGATAAAACCGTTGAACTCATAACCTCAAAAGGTGAACGTTATCAGGCCTCAACAACCCAAGCGTTATTGCAAGAACGCACCGGTTGGTATTTACCGGTAGAACTGTTACGCTATTGGGTTCTTGGTATTCCAGCACCACAGTCGCCGGCAAAATTGATTTTTGATAACCAACACCGGCTCAGCAAATTAGCACAACAAGGTTGGCTAATTGAATATCAAGCGTATAAAACAACCGGACAATTCGAGCTACCTAGCTTATTAGTTTTACAAAACGATTATTTTAAAATTCGGATCAGTATTAAACAATGGAGCCTATAAAATCATGCATGAAGTAGCCCCCCTTATTAAAGACTTAGCCATCATTTTAGGGGTGGCGGGCTTTATAGCTTTATTATTCCAAAAAATTAAACAACCCATTGTATTAGGCTATTTAATAGCCGGTCTTATTATAGGCCCTTACATCCCCCCTTTTAAACTTATTAGCGATATTCCCAATATTCAGACTCTATCGGAATTAGGGGTTATCTTTTTAATGTTCTCGCTAGGTTTGGAATTTAGTTTCCATAAACTTAAGCGGGTAGGGCCTTCAGCGACGGTTACCGGTTTTGTAGAAGTCATTTTCATGTTGCTATTAGGTCTAATAACCGGCCATTTAATAGGTTGGTCATTCTATGACAGCCTGTTTCTTGGAGCCGCGCTTGCCATCTCGTCAACAACCATCATTATTAAGGCCTTGGAAGAGCTAAAATTAAAACGTAAACGTTTTGCCGAGATTATTTTCGGTGTACTCGTGGTAGAAGATTTACTCGCCATTTTATTATTGGTTGGCCTTTCTACCGTGGTTGCTACTAATAACATTTTCTCAGCAGAAATGGGTTGGGCTACCCTACAATTAATTCTAGTCGTTGGCAGTTGGTTTATATTTGGTTACTTTTTAATTCCCTCTTTATTTCAAAAAATCAAGTATTACGCCGATGAAGAAACCCTGATCATTGTTTCTATTGGCTTGTGTTTAGGACTAGTATGCGTAGCCGCACATTTCCATTATTCTCCGGCACTGGGTGCCTTTATTATGGGTTCCATTCTTGCAGAAACCCCTTTAGTGCATAGAATTGAACATTTAATTCAACCGGTACGTAATATTTTCGCGGCCGTGTTTTTCGTTTCGGTAGGGATGTTAATCGATCCTAAGCTTATTATTACTCATTTTCCCTTGATTCTCGTGATTTGCATAGTCACGATTCTTGGCAAATTAATTATAACCGGTTTTGGTGCACTACTCACCGGTCAAAATGTTAGCAATTCCATCCGGATTGGCTTTAGCATGGCGCAAATTGGCGAATTTTCTTTCATAATTGCGGGCCTTGGTCTTACGCTAAATGCAACCAGCCATTTGCTTTATCCCATCATTATTGCCGTATCGACCATTACCACCTTTACCACGCCTTATCTTATCCGTCTATCGGGTTATTTAGGGCCCAAAGTTGAACAGCGCTTACCCGCACCTATTCAGTATATGTTAAGCAGTTATACCGCTTGGCTCTATCAAATATCGGCTAATCGCAAAGGACAAAGTCTATATGGTAAAGCTGCTTTACGCCTAAGCATCAATGGTTTAATTGTGATTGTTATTTTTAATACAGCAAAGAGCTGGCTGTTACCCGAATTATTTAATGCCGTTGAACGGGTTTGGTTAGCCAACATTTTAACTTGGCTATTAACCTTAGCTTTATCATCCCCCTTTATTTGGGGCATGCTAGTTTCGTTTAGGAAAACGATGCCTACTTCTAGTAAACAAATTTTACGCGCTACACCGGCCCCTTATTTATTAAGCTGGATAGCAACTTTGCTAGAAATAGTTATTTTAAGTCTTACTTTCTTTGATACTTGGCTGGTTTTTTTATTATTACTATTAATTGGAGCCGGCGTATTTAGCCTGGTTTATAAGCAATTAGATAAATTTTATCATTGGTTTGAAAAACGCCTAGCCGACAACTTACAACAAAATGCTTCGGCCCATGCTCAATATGAAGAATTAGCGCCTTGGGATTCACATTTAGTCGAAATGGAAATACCCAGAAAATCACCCTTAGCCAATCGGCCATTACGTGAGCTTCAGTTACGCCAGCGTTTTGGAATTAATATTGTTGGAATTTACCGTGGTTCAAAAGCCATTTTAGGCCCACGTGGTCATCAAGAGCTAATGCCTTTTGATAAATTAATTATGCTGGGTAGCGATGAACAACTGGAACGGTTTAGCCAAGAATATCTACAATATAGCGAAGAAGCTACCCCACCCGATGTTTTAGCTAATTTTACGCTTAAACCGATCTTAGTAAAAGACCACCATGCTTGGATAGGCAAGACCATTGCCGACTCTAGTATTCGGGAACAAGCAAAGGGCCTAGTAGTTGGTATAGAGAGGCAAGGGGCTCGAATTTTGAATCCCGATTCGAGTGAAGTATTGCTAGCAGGAGACTTATTGCTCATAGTAGGCGAAACTCATCATCTACAAACACTAGAGCACGCTTAAACATAGCTTAGAGTTCAAAACCCTATTTAACCCGAGTCTTGGATAAGCTTTTTTATGCAGTTCCTTAAGGGCTTATTCAAAACTCGGATTATTCAATAAAATTTAGCCATTTAGCCGCTAAATAGCCGGCAAAGATAAAACCTAAAAACCATTGCCAACGACTAATAGTTTTGGCTTGGCACAACACTAGCTTAACGCCTAAGTAGGCAATAAAACCACTGGCAACACCATATACAATGGAAAAACTAAGTGGTGTGATAACCATGGTTAACAGGGTTGAAACCACTGCCGCGGGATCTCGCCAGTTGACTTGCCGGATATTTTTTAACATCAAATAAGCCACAAACAGCAAAACAGAGGCCGTAGCAAAATTAGGAATGGTTTTAGTTAAAGGAGAAAAAAACAAGGCTAATAAAAATAATAATCCAACTATAATAGCGGTAAACCCGGTACGCCCTCCTACTGCAATACCCGCCGCATTTTCAATGTAAGCACCTACCGTCGCAGTTCCCATGCCTGCTCCCACTATCGCCGCGCCACCATCTACCACGAGTGCTTTGGCAAAACGAGGATCTTTAGCATCGGTTGGCATACCTGCTTGATAAAGTAACCCAAGTAAAGTGCCCGTAGCATCAAAAAATGCGACAAAAAAGATACTTAAAATGATATTCCAGTAATCAAGTTGCCATAATGAAGGCATCTGTAAGGCTAGCCAGGTTGGTTGTATAGAAGGGGGCAGCGAAAATATGCCCTGGTAAGTTGTCAAACCATAGAAGCCACCCAGAATAGTTAAGCCCACGATAGCTAATAACAAAGCCCCCGGCACGCGAAAATAGTGCAAAACCACAATAATGCCCATGCCTAAATAAGTAAAAATAGCGGGTAATGCTAAGGGCTCTGCCCATTGAATGAGTTTACCGGGTATAACATTAAGAATTTGGGCATTTTTTAAGGCGATAAGTCCAATAAATAAACCTATTCCACAGCTAATGGCTATTTTTAAACATTCCGGAATAGCTGCAATAATATAAGCGCGCAAACGTAAAACGGTCACCAATAATAATAGCAAAGCAGCGATCAAAACAGCACCCAAGGCATCCTGCCAAGCGTAACCCAATTGGCCTACAATCACATAACTAAAATAAGTCGCCATACTTAAACCGGGTGCAAGTGCAATGGGGTAATTAGCATACAACCCCATGGCAATACTTGCCATGGCAGAAATTAAACAGGTGGCGACAAATACCGAACCGGGATCTAGCCCAGCATCTTTAAGCAACAGAGGGTTAACCACAACGATATAGGACATGGTGAGAAAAGTGGTCAATCCGGCTAGCAATTCTTTACGGAAGGAAATAACTCCAAAATAGTTTGTTAACCAACGCCGCATAATTATTCCATGAGATTAAAAATAAAGAAGGCTTCAGATTAATTGCAAAAAACTTTATTTGCAATCATAGGGCGTATTTCTAGCAAAATTCCTTTTAAGACAAATATTTTTAGTTTAGATGAATACTATCTATTTCTATTTTTGCAAGCCTTGCTTGAAACCTTCATAATAAGACTCATAAAGATTTTTATGTAAAGGATAAATCATGGACTCAAACAAGCTCAAACAAATTGCAGCCGAAGCCGCTGTTAAATATATTCCTGACGATGCCGTCATTGGAGTCGGCACCGGCAGTACGGTGAATTATTTCATTGATGCTTTAGCCGCTATCAAAAACCGGATAGAGGGTACGGTGGCAAGTTCAATTGCAACCGAACAGCGTTTAAAATCACACGGTATTCGAGTGTTTGATTTAAACACCGTCAGCCAAGTTCCAATTTATATCGATGGTGCCGACGAAATTAACCAACGCTTACAAATGATTAAAGGAGGTGGGGGCGCCTTAACCCGCGAGAAAATTTTAGCCTGCGCTAGCGAAAAATTCATCTGTGTGGCCGATGTAAGTAAGCAGGTTGATTTGCTAGGCACCTATCCTTTAGCCGTTGAGGTCATTCCCATGGCGCGCAGTTATGTGGCTAGACAGCTAGTAAAAATGGGTGGTAATCCTACCTATAGGCAAGGTTTTATAACAGACAATGGCAATATCATTCTGGATGTCTATAACCTTAATCTCCATGAACCCTTACGGCTAGAATCCGCGCTGAATAACATTACCGGGGTGGTTTGCCACGGATTATTTGCCGAGCGGGCGGCCGATTTATTGATCTTAGCAACGGATCAAGGTATAAAGGAACAACGGCATCCTACATAAATAGGCTCTTTGCAAAACTCATTTAGGAGGCCAGTTTTTATGAAAAAACACGCTAGCAATGTTCATATGCTTTTATGTAACCTGCACTTTTTGCAAGTAGTCTAGTTATTATGAAATGGTCTTCCTTTTTATTTTTGAGTTTCTTTTATTTTACCCAAGGCTTTGCTGACCCCATTCCACAATTAACCTTGCAGGATGCGGTTTTTTTAGCCCTGCGGTATAATATCAGTATTAAAAATAATGAACTTGATCGTACCATACAAAAATATGATTTAGCCCTAGCCTATCACGGTTTTGAACCGCAATTTAGTTTAACGGGGTCTACCCATTATGAGAATAACAAAAGTAATGGTATGAATACGGTTACCGAGTCATACAGCCTGACGCCCAAGGCAAGCTTGAAAACCGAGCTGGGAACCGATTTGAGTTTAACCATGAACAATGGCTACGATGGCGCTCACTATGGGCAAGGTGCTAGTTTAGAGATTATTCAGCCCTTGTTACGTGGTTTTGGGCCCGAGATTGCTAAAAGAGAGTTGTTTAATGCCGTTGACCAGGAAAAAATTAACCAACTTAACTTGAAAAAAACGGTGACTAGCCAAATTAAAGAGGTTATCACTAAATATAGGCAGCTGCTGTTAGGTTATAATGGGCTGCGCATCAGCAAGCTGTCTCTGCAAGATAGCATCAGCAACGCAAAAAAAACGGCCATTGAAATGAAAGCCGGTCAACTATCCGGGCTTGATATTCTACAATACCAATCTAATATTTCTCAGCAACAGCTTACTGTTAGCCAAGCGGAAAATCAGTTAATCCAGGATCAAAATAATTTATTAAATGTCATAGGACTGCACTCGGATTTTCAATTTACCATTCCTCATAATATTGAGGTTAAGCTGATTAAACTACCCAGTTATCAGGAAGCGCTACAAACCGCTTTACGTAATAACATTGATTATCAAATAGCTTTAATTAAAATCAAAACCATTGAACGCAATTTGCAAAAAGCTCAAGATGATGCTCGTTGGAAGTTAAATTTAAAAGCCAATCTAGGAAGTGGTGCGGCTAACACGGCGGGCACCGCGGGCAGTATTTTTGATGGCGCCAATAATAGTAAAAGTATAGGCCTAGAATTAGAGGTTCCTATAGATAAATTAAAATTGAACCGGAATATTGCCGAGGCTAAAATTAATTTACAAAAAGAGCGTATGGAACTGGCACAAAAGCAAAGAACCATAGAACTGGATGTTGCCACTAACTTAAATAATCTACAGGCTAAGGAACAACAGATCCGATTAGCGATTGCGAGTCGAGATATCAATGCAAAAGTATTAGCCGCAGAGAAAAAAAAATTAGAGTATGGCCGCACCGATGTGTTTAGAGTCAACATTTTGCAACGTAATTTCATCGATAGTGAACAAACCATTGTGCAAAATCAGATAAACTATCTCAATGCCTTGATTGATTTGCAAGCTCTATTAGGCACCTTATTAGATGAATGGAAAATTCGGATAAGATACTAGCATGCATACATTTACTAAATTTATTATTTTAATTGGCTTACCGATTTTTTTAATGAGCTGCCATAAAGATTCTGCTCATAAGCCAGCAGCAGAAGCAAGGAGTAATACCATTACCGTTGAGGCTAGGTCTAATCATGTCGTGCTATTCTTTAAGGCTAAAATAGATCCTATGAAAGAAACCAATATCAGTAGCCCTATTGATGCGGTGGTCAAAACCTTAAATTTTACCTATGGTCAACGGGTGACTAAAGGGCAATTATTAATGGTTTTAACCTCCGATCAACTTAGAAAAGATTATCAGGAGGCCTTAACCTCCTTTCTGAAAGCAAAAGCAGACTATCATAATCAAAATATTAAAAGTGAAGGGATTGAAGAACTATGGAAAATTCAAGCCCTAAGTAAAAATCAATACATTGAAGAAAAACAACAAATCACTAATTATTATCTGACTTACCGCCAAGCGGAACAGCGAATGAAAGAACTCATGGAGAAGGCCCATGATCAAAAACTAAGCGATTTAATAAAACTTAATATCGATGAAATTAATAAAATTGAACAAGCATTAGCAGCTAACTCCGGTGAGATGCATATTATTGCACCTAGCGATGGGATTGCCCTTTATCCCGAGAAAACAAGTAACGATAATAATACCAGTTCACGTATCTTAGAAGGAACCGCCGTTAAAGCGGGTCAAGGCTTATTGGAAATAGGCGATATGTCTGGTTTAGCGCTTTATATCAATGTCAATGAAATTAATATCAATACCATTAAGCCCGGCCAAAAAGTCAGCATCACGGGCGTAGCCTTCCCGGATATGACCTTGCATGGTCAAGTTAAAGAAGTTGACGTGCAAGCAAAAAATAATGCGACTAGCGGCTTACCAACTTTTCCTGTTAAAATTGAAGTCCCAAAGATCGGTGAGCAAGAGTTGCAAAAAATCCATCCTTAATAGAACAGGATAATAAAGTCTTTGCTAAGGTGATAGCATCAGATGGAAGCATTAAAACGGTTGAAGTCATCCCAGGTAATACCGATATCAATGATGTAATAATACTAAAAGGATTACAACCAGGAGATAAACTTGTCATCCCTGATTGAGCTCAATAATATCAAAAAAATTTACCCATTGGGTGAGTATGAACTTATCGTACTTAAAGGGATTGAGGCCAACATAGAATCTGGCGAATTAGTGGCTATTATTGGTGCTTCAGGCTCTGGTAAATCGTCCTTACTTAATATCATTGGTTTACTAGATAGACCAACTTCCGGTCATTATCATCTACAAGGCAAAGAGGTTTCTACCTTGCCAGATAAGGAGTTGGCGCGTTTACGTAACCAAATGATAGGCTTTGTGTTTCAATCTTTCTTCTTATTACCCCGCTTAACGGCTCTTCAAAATGTGGGACTTCCGTTACTTTACCGTGGCACTAAGTCGGCTGAAAGCAAACAACGTTCATTAGCCATGCTAGAACGGGTAGGCATGACCAATTGGGCTCAGCATAAACCCAGCCAATTATCGGGCGGCCAGCAACAGCGCGTAGCTATTGCAAGAGCTTTGATAGGAAACCCCAAGATTATTTTAGCCGATGAACCCACCGGCGCGTTAGACTCTAAAACCGGCCAAGATGTGATGGAGCTGTTTAAAATCTTAAATAAGGACGATGGGGTTACCATTATTATTGTGACTCATGATCCTAAAATTGCGGCACAATGCCAACGGGTCATCCATATTCAAGACGGATTAATTAACTAAGCCATGGAGTTCACTACCCATTTTCAGGAAGCGCTCGCTAATCTTATTTCTGCTAAGCTACGGTCTTTTTTAGCCGTTCTCGGAATTTTAGTAGGCACCGCCTCTGTAGTAGCGATGGTGTCTAGCGGTGAACTTGCTACCCAACATGCCTTAGAGCAGTTTGAAAAATTGGGCACCGATTTATTATCGGTTTCTTTTTATCAAGAAAAATCCGAAGATAAACAGGCACAGTCGCAGTCTTTTGACATAGAACAGATTAAAACATTACAACTCGCCATACCCGAATTAAAAACAATCGCCCCCTATATTACGCTTTATCAAACCATAAGTTATGCAGGTTATGAAATTGAGGGACAGATTATTGCAGCCACTCCCAATCTACAAGAGGTCATAAAACTACAAGTACAGCAAGGGCGCTTTATTTCATTTCTCGATGATTATGAATATTATTGTTTTATTGGTCAGGCTATATACAATCAGCTGCAACAACAAGGTTTAACCAATCCCATAGGGGCAAGAATTGCTTTGGGTGATAATTTATTTAGAATTGCCGGTGTACTCGCCCCTTGGCCAGAGAACTCCTTTTTTAATAGTGATATCAACCGGGCAATTATCATACCTATTCATACCGCAACCTTAATAAGCCAGCATGCCGAGCTCAATAACCTGGTCATTCGCTTTGATAAAAATACCAATATCGATCAATTGCAAGGTGCAATGACACAATACATGAAGAAAATATCACCCAACCTGCGGCTTTTTTTCCGTAGCCCTAAGCAAATCATTAATAGCATGGCTAGCCAGCAACGTACCTTTACCCTATTACTCGGTCTTATTGGTAGTATTTCTCTATTGGTAGGCGGGATTGGCGTTATGAATATTATGCTGGTTTCGGTTACCGAGCGTCGCCGAGAAATTGGTATTCGCAAAGCCATAGGCGCAGATCGAGCTTCTATACTAGCTTTATTTATAGCCGAAGCCATTATTTTAGCTTTGTTTGGTGGAATTCTAGGCGTTATTATAGGCGTATTAATTTCCTTTTTAATTGCTTACTTTGCCCACTGGAACTTCCATTTTTTTATCTTACCGCCGCTCATTGGGTTTGTGGTTTCAGTAGCCGTGGGAATATTTTTTGGTTTTTATCCGGCACATAAGGCGGCAAAATTAGATCCCATTGAAACCTTACGCGGCGAATAGATGTCAAAATACTTAAATTTAGAGGTCTATTGAACACTCCTATTTATCTAGCTATAATGCCTCAGTTCATGGGCGAGCCGAAAGAGATAAATATAGGAACCTTAGGATAGTATGGGATACAAGTCTTGGTTATACGCGGTATTATATACTACCCTCATTTTTAATAGCCAAACTATTCTGGCAAATCAAGCATCCGAGCAAATGATTGACGAAGCGAGCTCTTCTTATTCAAAGATTTCACCGAGTCCCAAAAAACTTATCTTGAGTAGCTGCAAAATATCCCGCAAATACGTGACTTCGACGTCTTTAAAAAGCGTAATAACCGATTTAATCTCTCATTGCGGCTGGAAAACCTTAGTATGGGACTTTGACTTTGATTATCATTTAGCCGGGGATGTTACCATTCAGGCAAATAATATAGCCGATGCACTTGGGCAATTACTCGTTAATTACCCTCTACAAGCTGTTTTTTATGACGGGAATAAAGTTGTTAAAATGCAGCCCCGAAGGGACTGAAATGTTAAAAATATACCGTTATCTCTTAATACTATGTATGGCAGTGAATACGGGATGTAGTTCCCCCGTTTACGAAAAAAATCAGCAGGTTACTCAAGAAACCAAGAATAAGATTGAGCAATCAAAATTTTTATATCAGCGTTCGCCTATTATAGTTGAAAAAGATGAAATTTATGCGGATCTAAAACCCATCGCGTTAAACCAGCAACCTGGCTGGCTACAACAAAAAGTAAATATTTCGGGTGATCAACTCCCCTTTTATTATTACGTTGAAAGAATTTTACGAAGAACGCCTGTTAATATTCAATATGATGCCCGTCCACCCCAATCCATCTATAGAACCCTGTTGGAATGGGCGACTCATGACAAATTTGACCCAGGTATCAATATTGCCACTAATAAAAAAATTAATTTCCATTACATAGGCACGGTAAAGGGCGCCCTCGATAAATTAGCGGCTCAAACCAATACTTATTATTTCGTTCAAGATAACAATATTATTTGGTCCCGTTTCGAAACTAAAACTTTTGAAGTGCCATTTCTTCCTAATCCAACTAAGAAAACCAACAACGCGATTACCACAACGAGTGAGGCAATAGAGCAGGCCTCACAAAGTAACGTGCTTGATAGATTCCCAGCCATTAAGCAAAAAGTTCAGCAATATACGGGTAATATATCACCTCAGCCAACAGCCTCGAATGAAGAAAACAACATGTGGAAAGATATGTCACAATCCATTAAAGTGTTACTTTCATCGGTGGGAGCTATGTATGTTTCTGAAACCAATGCCACGGTTACCGTGCGGGATTATCCAGCTAACGTGCAGATGGTAGAAAAATACATAGATAAAATTAAAAAAACCTACAGTAGCCAAGTTAGATTAGATATTGAAGTGCTAGAATTAACGCTCAATGAGGCATTTAGCCATGGGATTAATTGGGATTTATTTTCCAGTTTTCTATCTTCACAAATTAATATTGGGCTGAGCGGCGACAATAGACTGCCTATTGATAATCTATCGCCTAATTCATTCATTTTTAATGTGAACTCTGGCCCTTGGGCAAACACTAAGATGATTATTGATGCCTTAAGTCAACAAGGACAAGTCAGCGTAATCACCCAACCTTCCGTGGTCAGCTTAAATGCACAGCCAGCGGAAATTAATATTACCGAGCAGCAAGCCTATCTGAGCAGTATTTCCCAAAAAAGTTTTGAAAATGTTCTGTCAAATCCCATCAGCCTTGAATTAAAGCCAGGTAATATCGATACCGGATTTAAGTTGTATGTGTTACCAAGAATCATTGACAAGGAGATCTATCTTCAACTTAAATGGAGTATTGCCTCATTAACTTCATTAGATAACTACGCGGCTGAGACCTCAGATGCTGGCAAAAAACAAGCCCTTAAAATTCAATTACCTCGTACTGCCATGAAAGAATTTAATCAAAAAAGTTTTGTACGTTCAGGTGCCACCTTGATTTTAGCCGGTTTCAAGCAAATTACGCATGCCACCGATCAACGAGACTTCTTCAATGCAAAATCCTTAGGTGGAAAAAGAGCAAATAATAAGAATGTACAAACAGTGATTTTAATTACACCCATTATTCTTAAATCTGCTCAAACCAATATGAATGATAATTAGAGAGGTATAAAATCAACTACTATGTTCGGTGCAGTCAAATACCTAGTTATCATTCTTTTTCTTATTTATGTATTCAACACTTTTTTGGAACAATACCGTAAAACCGAATTAGACGGCAACTGGCATAATGAGAAACCCAATGCTGTTATAGAAAGCATGAAAATAAATGTTACGGGTAGTTCTTATTTAATCTTAAATCAAGAGTTTGCCAAGCAAGAAAAGTTACCCCGGTATTATACCTTAAGCTTTATACGTTCAAGCCCAGGAGGGTTTCTTAGCAGTTTAGCTTACTACGATGAAGATAAGTTAAAAAGTGATATTTTCTTAAGTATCGTCCCATTATCCAAACGGGAAATTATCATTACCGATATAAATACCTTTAAAATATGTAACCCGCAAAAATGTTTAACTATAGATGATATAAAAGAAAATAAATTTGTTAATACCTCGACCTTGTTTACGCGAATTGCCGACTTTTTCGTTTAAGTCCTAACCTATATAAGTAGCTAGGCAAAGGTCAACAGACCCTACTTAATTTAAAAGTTTATTCCGCTTGCAACACCGCTATTCCTACGGTGTTAAACCCACCGTGCGTAGTTAAAACAGGGCCCAGCTTACCAAAATAAGTTTTTTGGATACCGCCTAATAAGGCTTGATCAAGCTGTTGATAAAACACTTGGTAATCTTGCAAGTCTGGGGTTGCCACCATCAAAGCGGCTTGTTTTACGGGTTGGGTGGATAGAGCCAGCTCGAAGATTTTTTCTAACGCATGCTTACGGCTACGTACCTTAGCAAGCGGAACGACTTCACCGTTCTCTATTGTGAGTATGGGTTTAATACTTAATAAATTACCGATTAAACTAGCCGCTTTGCCAATTCGGCCGCCTTTTTCTAAATGGGTTAAACTATCTAAAGCCACAAAACATCGAGTTCTAGCAATGGTTTGTTGAATAAGTGCTAAGGCCTCAGCAAGCTTACAACCACTACGAGCTATTTTTGCAGCCTCTAACACGATTAAACCTAAAGCCATGCCCGTAAAACGGCTATCAATTATTTCAACGGGACAATTGACATTGGCTAGTCGTAAGCCTTGTTTAGCCGCGTTAATAGTACCGCTTAATTTAGCCGAAATATGCAATGAGATAATGGCATCTGCCTCAAGGCTTACTTGCCGATAAACCTCAGCAAAAGCGGCAGGTGAGGGCTGGGAGGTTTTAGGATGAGCGGTTTGGCCAGTAAGCTGACTATAAAATTCATCGGCCAGCATATTTTGCCCATCTAGATAAGTTTGTTCACCAAAAGCCACCGACAAAGGCACTTGGCTAACATCGGGATCGTTTAGTGCAAGTTGAGCCAAATCGGCACTGCTATCGGTAACAATTTTAATTTTCATCTCATATCCTTATTCAATAGCAATAAAATACTGATAGTAAGGCTGTCCACCCCACACAAATTCTAGCTCAATTTGCGGATAAACACTTTTTATGGTTTCACTCAGTTGAAGATTGGCAGCCTCCGTGATATCACTACCGGCATAGCAAGTGATCAACTGACCCGACTCTAATTTAAGCGCGCCTAATAAACGCAAAACAACGGCTTCTAAGGTATCGGCACTAGCCACTAGCTTATTCTCTAATAATCCAATGAACTGCCCCTGTTTTACCTCTATACCACTTAGTTTAACACTACGGCTCGCAATAGTTACCGCACCACTTTTAAGAGATGAGACCGCCCGGCGCATAGCCAAATCATTATCTGAGAACGGCTGGGTTGTTACAAAAGCCATAGCAGCAGCAATTCCCTGTGGAATGGTTTTGGTAGGGATAACGTGTACCTCTCTGTTCGCTAGCTTGGCAGCTTGTTCCGCCGCAGCGATAATATTAGGGTTATTGGGTAACACGATAACCCTAGCGGCTTGGGTATCTTCTAACTCTTGTAAAATATCTTGAATGCTAGGATTCATGGAATCACCAGCATGAATAATGTAATTAACCCCTAAATTATTAAAAATATCAATAAGGCCCTTACCCCACGCCACAGCTACAATAGCCACATCTTTAACCGGCACAGACTGTCCTACCGCTGTCTCCCGCACAATTTTAGCCTGCGCTTGGTTATTCATGTTATCAATTTGAATTTGCGATAAGCTACCAAATTTAACCATATGAGACAAAACAGCCCCGGGATCCAGCGTATGTAGATGCACTTTGAATTGTTGGGTATCCCCCACCGCAACTAAGGAGCGCCCCATTTGCGCTAATTCGGCTTTGAGAGTAGCCGCATCAAGCCCTTCACCAGTCAGCAGAAAATTGGTGCAATAACCATAGTTATCATGCTCTACTAGTGTTTTAATGGTGGTGGTCCGTTGCTTAATTTTAGGGGTTATATCAACTATATTAGTTCTGTTGGTGCTGATTGCCCGGTGGAATCCTTCGATAATCACCAATAAGCCTTGCCCGCCGGCATCAACCACCTCAGCCTCACGTAAAACAGCCAAGTAACGTGGTGTTTCCGCAACGGCTCGCTTAGCGGTTTCACTTAACACATGTAAGGTTTCGCTCATACTGCACTGTTTTTTGGCTATACGTTGGGCGGCTTGAGCCACGCGTCTAATGACGGTTAATAAGGTGCCCTCAACAGGCTCAGCCACGGCTTGGTAGGCACAAATTTTTGCCAGCTTAAAGGCCGTTGCTAGATCTTGCACCGTAAAGCTATATTTGCCTTTTAAGCCGTTAGCAAAACCACGCAGAAATTGACTTAAAATAACCCCGCTATTGCCTTTAGCACCCAATAAAGCACCTTTTGCAACCGCTTCTGCTATATTTTCGGCAGACATGACTTGTTCTTGACGAGCGGTAAATAAAGCGGATTTTAAGGTAAGCAACATATTCGTACCGGTATCACCATCTGGCACCGGAAAAACATTAAGTTGGTTTACCAACTCGACATTTTCTTGTAATAGCTGTTCAGCATTAGTCATTAATCTTAGTAAGTCGGCTCCATCTAGAATATCGGAACTCATATCAATGATATGCTTGGCTCTCATCACACACCTTTTAATCAAAATAGACAGGCCTACGAACCTATCTTTTACTTAACAAGATAGCATGGAATTATGATTTTGCTTGAAACAAGCTATTCCAAATGCTGCCATCCCACCCTAAATTCAAAATTTATTCCACGTTAACTAAATCGGATATCATGTCCCGTTCAAGATTAATAAAATCCCAAAGCGCTTTATCCATTAACTGGCTAGGCTTGATACTCTGTAGGGCATGCAAAATATTGCTAGGCACTTTAGGATTTTCTTGGGCTAATTGGTCAATCAGCTTTTGTACCCTTTTGCGAGCTAGATTTTCTTGTGAACCACAAAGATTACAAGGAATGATGGGAAATTCCTGCTCCTTAGCATACTCGATAATATCGCGTTCCTGACAATAAGTGAGTGGCCGAATGACAACCTGCTTTTTACTGTCAGTTAATAGTTTGGGTGGCATGGAGCGGATTTCACCACTGTAAAGAATAGACATTAATAAGGTTCTAATTAAATCATCGCGGTGGTGGCCTAGCGCAACTTTGTTAAACCCATTTTTTTCCGCGTAATTATAAATATTACCGCGCCTTAGTCTTGAGCACAGCGAACAATAGGTTTTCCCCTCGGGGATTTTCTCGGTTACGATGGAATAGGTATCTCGGCTTAAAATCTCATAAGGTATCTTACGCGCTTCTAACCAGCCGCGCAGGCCTCTATCATCCCAGCCAGGTTGCATTTGATCAAGCGTGAAGGCTAACAGTTCAAATTTATGCTGAGCACGTTGTTGTAATAAACGTAGGATATTCAACATGGTATAAGAATCTTTACCACCGGACAGACAAACTAAAATTCTATCGCCTGCTTGAATCATATTATAATCGGCAATGGCTTTGCCGGTGTAATGTAGTAATTTTTCTTCAATTTTAGAATTAGTCATGGGCATTCATAGCACTCAAATAGTCAGTTCATTAAACCTCATAATAATAGTACTTTTTTAAACTAAATCATAGAAACTATAGCTAACTATGAGTCAACACCAAGAAAAGCTCGTTTAATGAAGATAGGGTCTGTTGACATTGGGTTAGTATAAACGAAAGAAGAGGGAAGCTAGGGAAAAGCTGCGGCTAAGTCTTTTTATTTATTTTACTTATTTTATTGCGAATTCGTTCGCGTTTTAAGGCTGACAGATGATCGATATATAGCTTACCAGCTAAATGATCGAGTTCATGTTGAATACACTTGGCCATATAGCCTTCGGCGGATAAGGTAATGGTTTTACCATGCCGATCCAGCGCTTGTACCGTAATTTCGGCCGCACGCTTAACCCGCTCGTGAATATGGCTTGGCATTACCGACATACAACCTTCTAACTCAAACTGCTCTCCTTTGCGTGCTATAATTTCCGCATTAATTAAGCAAAGAGGCTGATCATTAGTGGGTGATAAATCTATCACGGTAATGTGCGGAGGATAAGGCAAATCTAATTGGGTAGCGGCAAGAGCCGCACAGTTTTCGGTATGGTATTTTGTTGCAAACATCCTATCGATAACTTTCTGCACATGCTCATCAATTTTAGCTACGGGTTTTGCTATTCTTTGCAAGCGGGGATCGGGGTATTGTAAAATTTTTAATAGGGCCATATTAAAAACTGTAATTAAAATAAGTTATCATTAAGTTTAGCAGTAATTTTAGAGATGTCTAATCTAGGCAACCTAAGATAGGTTGAATAGGGGGATGGGAAAGCTGGTCATCGATTAATAAACTAGCTATGGCCTTTCCACAGGGTAACACTAAACTAGGCGCAATATCATATAATGGATAAAAGACAAAATTACGCTCCGTTATGCCAGGATGAGGCAGGATAAGTTCTGCCGTTTGTACCACCCAATCTCCATATAATAATAAGTCTAAATCGATGGTTCTAGGCCCCCATTTAATTCCACGTTGCCGGTGTTGTTGCTGTTCTATATTTTGCAATTGTTTTAGTAATGCTAGTGCCGGCAGACTTGTTTGTATTCCAACG
>JAQSXL010000068.1 GCA_029256685.1 Gammaproteobacteria bacterium
CTGCAGATCCGGCTGATCCACCTAAGTTGGTTGCGGCAGGTAAGGCCGATTTGGCGATTACTTATCAGCCTCAATTAGTCTTGCAAGTTGACCGGGGTTTACCCTTAGTTAGAATTGCCAGTTTAGTGGCCACCCCATTGAGCTGCCTAGTGGTGCAGGCGAACAGTAAAATCCATACCCTTGCCGAACTAAAAGGTAAGCGCATTGGTTATAGTACCAGTGGAATGGATAGCACTACCTTAACCACCATGCTGCAACACGCGGGTTTAGACGTAAACGATGTGGAGCTTATCAATGTTCGTTATAATTTAACTCAGGCCTTGCTGACTAAGAAAGTCGATGCTATTAATGGGATGATGCGCAATTTTGAATTAACCCAAATGCGGCAGGTGGGCACGCCAGGTCGAGCTTTTTTTCCTGAAGAAAATGGCATGCCAAGTTATGATGAGCTAGTCATTGTAGCTAAATTAGATAGGCTCAAGGATCCGCGTTTACCCGCTTTTTTACGCGCATTAGAGCAAGGGGTTCAATATTTGGTCAATCATCCGGAGGAAACTTGGCAGCAATTTGCAAATACTCATCCAGAACTTAATAATGAGCTGAATAAGCAAGTCTGGTTAGCTACCTTGCCAAGATTTGCCTTACGGCCAGCGGCCTTAGATCAAGGGCGTTATGAAAAATTAGCTAATTTTCTGCAGCAAAAGGGTTTAATTAAAAAAGTGCCAAAACTAGCCGATTATGCGTTAGAATTAGCGCGCTAAATTAGCGGTTAACCCTGGATGGTTAATCACAGTTTAAAAGCAGTTAATAAAAGTAATTTAAGAAGAGGAATAATGAAAGATTTTCTATTTTTTAGACGGATGATAACGCCTTGGTTAATCACGTTGACATTTTGGCTTGGATCTATCCTATGTATAGCCTCAGGGGTTTATTGCTTATATAACCATCAATGGGGTATGGTATTTCCTGTGCTAGTGCTGGGGCCTTTAGGGCTGCGCTTAGTATGCGAATGGTTTATTTTAGCCTTTAGAATTAATGAAACCTTAACCGATATTAAACAAACGTTAGAAATGAGAGAAAAATTATGAATCACAGCTCACGTTTTACTGCCTTAACAGATGCCACAAAAAAATCCGTTAAAGAAATCACCATCGAACGAGTTAAAGCCAAATTAGAGGCCCTAGATAATTTTTATTTAATCGACGTTAGAGAAACGCATGAGTTTGATCAGGGGAGTCTGCCCTGTGCCATTCACTTAAGTAAGGGAATTATAGAGCGGGATATTGAAAAATTAGTGCCTGACTGCCAAGCCGAAATTGTCCTTTATTGCGGCGGTGGTTCCCGCTCTGCCTTAGCCGCCGAAAACTTGCAGAAAATGGGCTATACCAATGTGTCATCGATGATAGGAGGTTATCGTGGCTGGGTAACGGCTAATTATCATTAAATTATTAATCTGCTAAACAGGAAAAGTATGCCGTAAGTTTGTTTAACCGATTTCGGTAAAATACCCTGAGATATATTCAGGTAACACGATGGCTATAAAGGTTTAATAGGTTAAACCTTTATAGCTGCTTTTCCTTACGAACCTAAGCCCTGAATAGCATTCTTTTTAGCCTGCTCTAGCGGATTTCTGATGGCCTCCATCCGCACCTCCTATTATAGGGTTTGATTTTTTTAACTTTAATTTATACTGATGAATAAGCGTCGGAGCTAGGTCCGTAACTTTTATATATTACTTGAGTTATGAGATAATTTATGAACTTATCATTTCAAATAAGCCCTCGGTATTTAAGTAATAACTGCGTTGCTTACTGTAAAATAAAAGGGCCATCACTTCCTTTTCTAAACGTTGCCAGCAGGGATTTGTAGCATACCATTGTTCTAATTTCGCTATCGTTATTTTAATTGAATTGCAAGGTAAGTTGTTAGCGAGGCGAATCAGGGTAATGTTACTCAAGGTACTATCACAACTTGCTAACAACACTTGATCTCTTTTGATAGGTTTAATCACTATTTTATCAACTAAGAATTGAAAAGAACCATTACCAGTGGGTTGCATTAATAGTTGTTCGAAAATGGTACGACTTGTCATATTGATATCCTTAATATTTTATATTTCACTATATTTGAAGTTAAGCTAAGGAAGCTTGTTTAATGGGAATGATATAAGCTCTCTTATTCCAATAAATTTACAGAAGAGGATTTTATTTGACCTCTTTATGTTCTCAATATTAGCGCATAATAAAATAAAAAAAAACTAAATATTTAGCGTAATTGATGCGAAAGGTAAGCACCGCTCTCATTTTAATATAATTGAGCTATACTAATTGAA
Organism: Gammaproteobacteria bacterium; assembly: GCA_029256685.1. Classification (GTDB taxonomy): domain Bacteria; phylum Pseudomonadota; class Gammaproteobacteria; order JAQSXL01; family JAQSXL01; genus JAQSXL01. The sequence goes on from JAQSXL010000068.1 coordinate 2,333, forward strand.
CTAAATTGTGAGTCATTTAAGTCTTGGAGAATAACGATGAAAGTTATTTTAAAACGATTGCTTGGGTATCCCACCGCCGCAATATCAGCCAGCTCTGAAAATATGCTGAATTCCCCATATCAAGAGCTCATCACTGCCATAGACACGGCCAAATCGACCTTGGATAAAGTCCTTGCTATAGAAAACTTGGCTTTTTATTTTCGGGAGAGACAACAATACGAGGAAGCCGAAGTTCAATGGTATAGAGCGCGTGATTTAGCAAGCGAGCTACCTAATTTAACGCCCAATAATATGTATTTTATCGCTCATACTCATTATAATTTGATTAACTTTTTGCGCCATCGTAATAAAAATGACGCAGCAAAGGAGCTGATTGGAAAATTAGTGGCCCTGGCTCATCGCAGCCATGACGATACATTCATAGCAAAATGCATCGATTTGCAGGCAAAGATATCGCAAAGTCCTGCCGCTGCCGATCTAAGCTATAATATGGCTAAGCGAGCCGGCGATATTTCCCAGCAAATTCGCAGTTTACAAACTTCTGCCCAGCTTTTGACTAAACAAGGTAATTTGAGGGACGCTGTAACTAAACTTGAGCAAGCCTACCAATATGCCGAACAAACCAAGGATAGGGTAATGCAAGTTAGGATTTTAGAATCATGCGCTTATACGCTTAGAAAACAAGACAAGGTAGCGGATAGCTTAATTAAACTTGAACAAGCGTATGAATTAGCCAAACGGCATACTGAGTCAGAAAACTGGGCCAGGGTGGGGCATAATTTAGCTTGTGAATTATTAGCCGACGCTCGGCTAGAGCAAGCTTTGAACGTGATTAATGAGATTGTAGAGGTGACTTGTCCAAATCAAGTGCAGTATAGACGGACTCAAGTTAATATTTTGGCCAAGCAAGAGAAATGGGTCGAGGCATTGGCTATTATCGATAGCATGACTGATATTAAGCCGGCCGACCAATTGAGTTGCTTATTTATTAAAGTCGATATCTTAAAAAAAATGCGGCAAACCGCTGAGATAATCAACATCCTGGATCGCATTCTCCTTTTGGCGAATAATGATTTTAATCATGCTAAAGACAATGCCGCCTTAGCCGTTGAGAATGCGCTTTTTATGAAGGGCGATTATTATTTAGAACGGGCTAATTATCAAGAAGCTAGCAAGCATTATCTTGAGGCTGCCAAATTGGCCAATCCCAAAGGTCGGCTATTCATTATGAATAACGTTGCATTATGCCAACTAGGGCTGCAAGACCCTGTAAATGCAGCTAAGACGGTTGCAGATACGTTGCAGCAAGCCGAAAATCAGGAACAGGACGCAGCCATTAAAGGATTGGTAATCGGTTTAAAACAGCTAAAAATGATCATAGAAGAGCAAACTAATGCAGAGAATATCAGCCAGCAGAATTCAATTGCATCACCCCAGGTTAATGAACATGAGCAGGATAAATTGGATGAGACATTAACACCGCGCTTAAACTAAAGGAGCCTCAATATACCTCCGTGGTCTCCTTTACAGAGGGCTTGGCTGGCTTACGTATCGTTAGCGTGTTTCCTTGCGGACAACTTGAGATAGTTCCTCGCTACGGTACTTATCTCATGCTCACCCGCTAGTTTAGCAAGCTATTCCATAGTCGAGCTCTGTTATTCCCAAATGTTTGGCAATGGTTTGGCCTATATCGGCAAAACTTTCGCGCCGACCAATAAACCGAGGCGTTATGCCTGGACCAAACATAATAAATGGAATGTGTTCGCGGGTATGATCGGAGCCCGGCCAAGTGGGATCACAACCGTGATCGGCAGTGATAATGGCGATATCACCCGGTTGCATGAGTTGTTCGAATTCTGGAAGGCGTTTGTCTAAGCCTTCTAGCGCGGCGGCATAGCCTGCCACATCGCGTCTGTGGCCGTAAGAACTATCAAAATCTACAAAGTTGGTAAAGATTAAGCTGCGATCTGGGGCGGTTTTAAACGTTGCAAGTGTCGCGTCAAAAAGGGCATCCAGACCGGTGGCTTTTATCTCTTTACTGATGCCTTGATGGGCAAAAATATCCGCAGTTTTGCCAATGGCAATTACTTCACCCGCTTGGGCGATGATTTTATCGAGTAGGGTAGTTGAGGGCGGTGGGGTTGCAATGTCTCGGCGATTCCCGGTGCGCTTGAAACTGCCGGGTTTACCAATAAAAGGCCTTGCGATGACCCGGCCAATATTGTATTTGTCCACTAATTGACGGGCTAACGCACAAAGCTCATAAAGTCTTTCTAGTCCAAAGGTTTCTTCATGGGCGGCAATTTGAAATACGCTGTCGGCCGAGGTATAAACGATAGGCATACCGCTTCGCATATGCTCTTCACCCAATTCTTCTATGATTTCGGTGCCCGAGGCATGTTTATTACCCAAAATACCGGGTAAATGACCTTGATTAACCAATTGCTCTATCAATGGTTGTGGGAAGCTAGGATATTCGGGTGGGAAGTAGCCCCATTCAAATAATACGGGCACGCCGGCAATTTCCCAGTGGCCACTGGGGGTGTCTTTACCCAAACTACGCTCGGCGGCATAACCATAGGCACCCGTCACCGCTATCTCATAATCAATCCCGGGTAATTTTTTGCCCGTGCTGGCAAGAGCTGCCATGCCAAGTCCAAGCCGAGTCAGGTTAGGAATTTGAATGGGACCTTGACGCAAATCTACTTTATCTGCTTTACCCGCGGCGCAATATTCTACTATATGACCAAAGGTATCTGCACCCACGTCACCGTATTTGACGGCATCTTGGCTGGCGCCAAGACCAAAAGAGTCGAAAAGTAAAATAAAGGCACGCTGCATAATTTTCCCAAAACTACAGTAATTTTTAAATGAGAGCAGCATAACATGAATGGCTGCTCCCATAAAGTTTAGTACAAGAAATTTAATAAAATTTTACCGTAAAGATGATGTTTTTTGCGGGTTTTGCAGTTTACCAAATGGGTGTTTGAATAAGACGTGAAATGGATTCATGCTATGGTTTGAAGACAGTGGGGTGCTATAGCGATAGGACCCCATACTTTATAATCCCAAAATAATCCCAAAATAATCCCAAAATAATCCCAAAATTTTTGGTTAAATATTTATTTTAAAATCCCGTTAAAATTTCATGCTTATGGTCGAGTAGATAATACTCGCCACTATTTTCTTGGAAATATTGAATAATCTGGGAAAACAAACTTTCTAAACGCCGGCCCTCATTACTCACGGCACTGATACCTAAGGTAGCAAGCTGCCAGATATCTTGTTGATCAACTTCCGCAATAGCTACCTGAAATTTATTGCGAGTGCGGTTAATCAGCGAACTTAATATCTGGCGTTTACCCTTTAAACTATGGTTTTCCGGGAGGCTTAATTTGATTGTACAAATTCCAACTAGCATAACCACAGTCCGAAGTCATTAATCATTGCTAAGCCTATGCGGTAAAGACTTTACGCAAATTAGCTTGAATAGCTTCGAACTCCTGCGGTATATGTTCAGCAAATTTTGCTAAAAATTCACTGCGTGAGCGAAGTTCCTCAGCCCATTCTTCGGGTTTAATCGCCATAAGCTCGGCAAAGTGGTCTGAGTCGACTAACAGATCATCCAGCTCGAGATCGGCGTAATTTGGCATATAACCCAGTGGGCTTTCAACTGCCTCGCTACGGTCGTGAACTCTCTCAACTATCCATTTGAGTACGCGCATATTTTCACTGTAACCGGGCCACAGAAACTCGCCGGTTGCTGATTTACGGAACCAGTTGACACCAAAAATTTTAGGAGGATGTTTTACCTTACTGCTCATATTAAGCCAATGTTGGAAGTAGTCGCCCATGTTATAGCCACAAAAAGGAAGCATAGCCATAGGATCTTGACGGGTAACTCCAACGGCACTGGTAGCAGCCGCCGTGGTTTCTGAAGCGGTAGTTGCGGCAAGATAAACGCCTCCTACCCAGTCACGGGCTTGGTAAACCAGGGGAATGGTAGTAGCCCTGCGGCCACCAAAGATAAAGGCACTGATGGGCACGCCTGCTGGGTTTTCCCACTCGGGATCAGTAGACGGGCATTGTGAAACCGGCGTGGTAAATCTTGCATTAGGGTGGGCGGCTTTACGTCCACAATCGGGGGTCCATTCTTGTCCTAACCAATCGATAAGCTGGGTGGGCGGGACATCGGTCATGCCTTCCCACCAGACATCGCCTTCCGGCGTTAGCGCGACATTAGTAAAGATAGTATTTTTACTAATGGTTTGCATCATGTTGGGATTGGTTTTTACCGAGGTACCCGGCGCCACTCCAAAATAACCGGCCTCGGGGTTGATGGCATGTAAGCGGCCATCTTTCCCAGGCTTAATCCAGGCGATATCATCACCAATAGTAGTGACCTGCCAGCCGGTAAAGGATTTAGGTGGTATCAGCATGGCAAAATTGGTTTTGCCGCAGGCACTAGGAAAGGCCGCAGTTACATAGGTTTTTTCACCTTGGGGTGATTTTACACCCATGATGAGCATATGTTCGGCAAGCCAACCCTCGGCTTTACCCATAGTCGATGCAATACGTAGGGCAAAGCATTTTTTACCAAGTAAGGCATTGCCGCCATAACCGCTACCAAATGACCAGATGGCCCGTTCTTCTGGAAAATGCACAATATATTTATGTTCTTTATTGCAAGGCCAAGCGACATCTTTTTGAGCGGCAGTCAGGGGCATACCCACGGAGTGCAAACATTCTACAAAATCTTGCTGGCCTAATTGGTTAAGTGCGGCAATTCCCATCCGGGTCATAATTTTCATGTTGACGACAACATACGGTGAGTCGGTAAGTTCAATCCCAATTTGAGAAATTGGAGAATCTAATGGCCCCATGCAAAAGGGTACGACATAAAGCGTACGTCCGCGCATACAGCCATGAAATAATTCCGTTAATTTATTTTTCATGGTAGCGGGATCTACCCAATTGTTGGTAGGGCCTGCATCTTCTTTATGTTGGCTGCAAATAAAGGTACTGTCTTCTACGCGTGCTACATCACTGGGATCGGAAAGGGCTAAATAGCAATTAGGACGTAGTGTTTGATTAAGTTTTTTAAAGGTACCACTGCTTACCATTTCGCTGCAGAGCTTATCGTATTCCGCTTGCGAACCATCACACCAATAAATAGCATCGGGTTCACAAAGTGCCGCAATCTCATTGACCCAATTTTTTAATTTTTCATTATTAATTTCAGAAAGAGAATATGAACCTAAATGTTTTGGTTGTTTTTGCATCGCGGGTCTCCATTATTATGAGTTAGTTAAGGTTATACCTGAACTTAGGTTGTAACCTGCTAAACAGAGTTGGCATTTATGGCTGGCATTTTATGTTATTTAAGGGGTGTTTTGCATTAAAAATTTATTAATATAACGCGATGCTCAACTTTTTTTCTAAAAACCGGGTGGTACTCAGGTCTACCTAGCGTGCTCGCCAAGGCTGCGTGCGTTAGGGGCCCACCTAATCCTCACCCATTAAAATAGCAGATAACTTATGCACGGGTAATTAGACAATTTTAATGAAGTTCTGTATGAATCTAGCTGAATTTTTTATTTTAAGCATGGCTATAGTTTTCCTTAATTGCTAACCAGCGCTTAATTAAGGGTTCAATGATATCCGAATGAGAAGTAGTTAATAGCTCAGCCACCTCTTGTACTCTAGGTATTAGTCCACTGTCCCGCATTAAATCGGCAATCCGCATTTGCACCAATCCCGATTGTTTAGTACCCAGAACTTCGCCGGGACCACGTAACTCTAAATCTTTTTCAGCAATGATAAAACCATCATTGGTTTCCCGCATGACTTTTAGCCGTTCTTTGGCGTGTGCGCTGAGTGGAGATTGATAGAGTAAGACACAGTGACTCTCAATGGCACCCCGGCCAACCCGGCCGCGTAATTGATGGAGTTGAGCAAGACCAAACCGCTCTGGATTTTCAATGATCATTAAACTGGCATTAGGGACATCAACCCCTACTTCAATCACCGTGGTTGCCACCAGCAAGTCGTAATGGCCTGCTTTAAAATCTGCCATCACCTGTTCTTTAGCCGCGGCCTTCATTCGACCATGCACTAAACCAATTTTTAATTCGGCTAAGCTTTCCTGTAATAAAGCAGCCGTTGCTTCCGCCGCTTGGCATTCTAATACTTCGGATTCTTCTATTAAACTACAAACCCAATAAGCCTGCCGTTTATCGCGGCAAGCGGTTCGGATATGCTCAATCATCTCATTACGGCGGCTATTAGGAATAACGGCGGTTTTTACCGGGGTACGCCCAGGCGGTAGTTCATCAATAATGGAGTGATCTAAGTCGGCGTAGGCTGTCATGGCTAAGGTTCTAGGGATAGGGGTTGCAGTCATGATAAGCTGATGCGGATAAACCTGCTCTTTAGCGCCTTTTTCGCGTAGGGCAAGCCGTTGGTGAACTCCAAACCGGTGTTGCTCATCAATTACTACCAAACCGAGTTTGTTAAATTCCACTCCTTCTTGAAACAGGGCATGCGTTCCCACCGCAATTTTTGCCCTACCATCGGCAATGATTTCTAGCATGGCTGCGCGTTTTTTACCTTTAGTAGAGCCAGAAAGCCAAGCGACCGATAGCCCTAGTTGCTCAAACCAGGTACAAATATTTTTATAATGCTGTTCTGCCAATAATTCGGTAGGCGCCATAAAAGCCGCTTGATAACCATTGGCAATGGCTTGCAGCATGGCTAAGGCGGCTACTACGGTTTTGCCAGAGCCAACATCTCCTTGGACTAAGCGCAACATGGACCTATTGATTTGAATATCGGCTTGAATTTCCTGCACCACGCGCTGTTGTGCCTGGGTTAAGCGAAAGGGTAAAATCGCTAGCATTTGGTTAAACAAGTTGGCAGCAGGTTTTAACCTGGGCGATTGGTGTTGCTGAATGCCTTTGCGAATATGTTGCAGGCTTAAATAATTAGCGAGTAGTTCTTCAAAGGCTAAACGGCGTTGAGTAGGGTGGCGCCTTTGCTCGAGTAGTTCAATGACTGCATCCATGGGCGGATGATGAATATAATTAAGGGCTAGTTTAAGTTCAGGAAGATGTAAACGGTTACGCACAAAATCAGGTAAATAATCCGGTAGCCAAGCAGGATCGGCGTTTAATAAGTCTAAGGCCTTTTTAATTAGGCTACGGATTGAGCGTTGCGTTAAGCCTTCGGTGGTTGGATAAATAGGCGTTAGGGCTTCACTGACCGGTGGCTCGCTGGTTTCTTTTATCTGCTGGCACTCGGGATGCACCATTTCTAAACCGCGGCCTTGCCAACGCGCTTCACCAAAGCAACGTAATTTTGTTCCCACTGCCATGGCATTACGCATGCCTTGGTTAAAATGAAAAAAGCGTAAGGTAATGATGCCGGTTTCGTCTTGTAGTGAACAAAGTAAGCTTAGTCTACGCCCCCGGTGTAGTTGCTGACTAACGATTTCACCTTGAATTAAGGCGTGATCACCTAATTTTAAATGCACAATGGCAATAATACGGGTT
>JAQSXL010000069.1 GCA_029256685.1 Gammaproteobacteria bacterium
TGCTAAAGGGTGTCACACACTCCGGCTGCATAGGTCCTGCCCCTTCATCTAGTTGTAAAAAGGGTTGACCACCGCCAAAGGGTAAACGACTAGGTAGGTCTCGATTTGTACAATAGGTATCTATTAAAATCACGGTATCGTTTGGCACAGAGGGTTGAAAATCCAAGTCAACTAAACTCAAGGTCATTTCAGTACCGGCATTGCTATGAGTGCCAACTGGATTGGCCGCACGGCGTGTTGCATGCCAAAAAGCCTTGTTATATTCGGGGTTATCACCGTGCTTTAAACCATAAAACGGTAAGTAGCATTGCTCAGACTCATCGCTGCCAATTCCCATGACTTGGGTAATACTATAGATTTCATACGCTGCCGAACGTCTGGCATCGGGTACGATACGGTACTCGGTCTGTGTATGAGTCAGTTGCAAAGGCTCGGCCCGGTATTTAAATAAGTTAACCATGGGAGTACAACCTAGCAAAAAATTATCTGCCGAGATTTGCTTTTCTAAAAACGAACTATGCTTGTTCAAATAAAAATAAACTTTTACTTCTTCCCCGTATAAGGCTAAATTTTCTTGGGTTAATCCCTGTAGATCAAAGAATAAAAACTTATCGGGGAAATGAAAATACTCCGTCAGTAAACGATACCCTATAAACGAATGCGCTGGATAGGGCAATAATCCCTCGTCTTCGCCAAAGCCAACGGGTTTAATGGCATCTTTTGTCAAGATGATAGGATTAGTATCCTTAGCGTGACGGGCTAGCACAACGGTAATGGTATTGTTAAACAAAGCTTCGTATAAGAAAGCGGTCTGCTGCGGCTGACCGGCTAAAAAGAATCGCAGCTGGCCCGGATTAATGTCTGCCAAGCGCAAATTGGGTACCTTAGCGCGTAAGGTCAAACACAAACAGGCCAGAGAGTTATGCGACCCTGGCAAGGGAGGGGCCATTAACGGCAAACCACTTAATATCGCTGAACTTATCTCAATAGGCCAGACATCGACGGGATAACAGGTACTAAACCGGCAAGGACTACCCTCAATCGCTTGACTTTGTAAACTGCTACCACGCGCTACCGTATACTTTTCGGTTAAAGTATGTTGCGCCTTAAATTGCACAATAGCCATAGCCGGTATAAGTGCAAGATAATGCGGATAAATGAGACTAAGCAGACTCTCGCTCAATTCGGGAAAATCATCGTCTAATTTACTGCGAATGCGAGCATTCAAAAATGCAAAAGCCTCTATTAAACGTTCGACGTGCGGATCAACCGATTGATTAGAGCCAATTTGTAACCGGCTAGCAATGTTAGGGTGAGCCTTAGAAAATTCGGCGGCTAATTGCCGGATATAATAGAGCTCATCATTGTAATAGTGCAGTAGCTGATTAGTCATAAGATATCGTCTTCAATAAAAAATGTGCCCGTACTTAACCCTAAGCGAGAGTGAAACAATAAGGATTCTTGCACCCCTGTTGCTAGTAAAGTTGCTTCAATTTCAAATACCCAACTCCGGCTAGAAGCTTGTTCTGATTTAAGTAGTCTAACGCGTGGATTCAATAAGCGTGGTTCAAAGTTACGGATCGCAGTTTCTATCTGTAGCCGCAGTGCTTCCTGTTCACTAAGCCTACTTTTAGACGTAAAATCAGAAATTCCATAGTTTATCAGTGAACTTTTAAGCTCCTGCCAGCTAGCAGACCATAGGGAGAAGCTCGGCCTGCTATTGAGTAAATTTTCCAAATCGCGCCTAATACTTTCTTTGTATTGTGCAACGGTTTGTAAACCTTGCAAACACGACTCGCTATTCCCGGTAGGTAAGTGTTCGATTAATTTATCCATGATAGAGGGAATAATTACACTCTTTTCTATACTTGTCATGCTAGGCTATCTCCAAGCGATTTCCGTGTTAAGAACAATAGCGGAATCAATATAATCCAATTCAAAATGCGGACGAATATGCACGATGGCTAAATAGCTACCCGGCCTTGCAGGATAATCACGTACGCTGATTCGAGCTTCTCGCAGGGGATATTTTGCCTTAAGCTCGGGTGAAATATCATCGCTACTGGTAATATAATTAAGTATCCAACGTTGTAGATAGTTTTCCAGCTCTTCGGCTGATAAATAAGCCCCTATCTTATTGCGAGCAATAATCTTGATATAGTGCGCAAAACGTGAGATACAAAACATGTAAGCCAACATACTCGATAAGATGGAATTTTCCCTTGCCTCGGGTCTGTCATAATTTTTAGGTTTTTGTACCGATCGCCCGTAATAAAAAACGGCCTGCTGATGATATCGGCAAGGCAATAAGGGAATGAATCCTAATTCATTTAATATATCGGCTTGATAACTGGGAATGCTTACGTTGGTTACTGGCTTTACCGCCAACTCGGTTTTATCAAAGTCAAAACTTGCCTTAGGTAAGCCTTTCACTAAACCACCCCCACTCAGTTCGGTAGGCATACCGCGAAGCTGGCCCAACCAGCTATTTTTGGCAAACGCTTGAATTAACACGGCACCATAAGCATAGCAAGCATTACCCCATAAATAATCTTTATGGGTGGGTAGCTTAGATTTACAAAAGGTATCATTGCGTAACGGGTTGTTTTGATAGGGCAATCGCAACAAAATGTGCGGTAAAATCAAACCGATAAAGCGGGAATCTTCACTCTCCCGGAAATTTTTCCAGGGCAGATATTCGAGCTGCTCAAAATTTTGATGAAAATGCAGCGGGCGCTGAAGCTGCAGAAAAGTCTCAAGCCCCAACATACCTGGCTTTATACTACAAACAAATGGAGCAAAAGCTGCTGCAGCTACTTTTCTTATGCCTTCTAAGACTGCCATATCGTGAATAGCATGCTCTCTCGTGATGCGGTGTGAAATGTAGTAGTCTCCCAATAACACTCCAAAGGGTTCTCCTCCTGGCATATCAAACTCTTGGGTATAAACTTTCTTAAATAATTCACTCTGATCAAATTCAAGTGCCCGCTCCATATCACGCGCAAGCTCTCGCCAACCAATATTTAACACCCGAATTTTAAGATTTTTTACGCCGCTTGCCTGACTCACTAAGTAATGAAGACCACGCCATGCGGCCTCTAATCTTTGTAAACGCCGGTGATGTAACACCAAGTCAAGTTGCTGTTCAAGTAGTTCATCCAAGGCTGCAATTTGTAGACTAAGCTTTTTTATCAATCCGGCTCTAGTTATTTTGCCCACAGTAAGCCCTTGCTCCTGCCACCAAGCTATTAAATCCCGCCAATCATCAGCAGTTGACGGGTTATTTAAACTATTCACTGCCTGAGCCTCTGGCCCGTGTGGGCCAGTTGACTTAGGTGTAAATAGCCGCTCTTGTGGTTGCATAGGGCTTTGCATTTCTATTAGCCACCTAACTGAGGAATTTGTGCCACCATCCGTAAAGAGGCGCTCAATTCTTCCATCTGCAGCCAAGGACGTAACCACGCAATCGCGTTATAGGAGCCTGGTTTACCTGGTATGGCAGTTACCTGAACCTTAGCCTCGGCTAGAGGATACTTAGCCTTGAGCTCCTGGCCTGAGTTAGGATTGGCATTAACGTAGTTGGTGATCCAACGGTTCAACCAAGCCTCAACGTCAGCGGTTTCCATAAATGAGCCAATCTTGTCTCTACCCATTATTTTCAAGTAGTGGGCAAAACGGGAGCTGGCCATAATATAAGGCAACCTCGCCGAAATAGCCGCGTTGGCGGTAGCTTCTGGGCGATCGTACTTCTTAGGTTTTTGCACAGACTGCGCCCCAAAAAATACGGCGTAGTCGGTATTTTTGTAGTGGGACAAGGCTATAAAACCTAGTTTACTTAACTCAGCCTCGCGTCTATCGGTGATACCTATCTCGGTCGGGCACTGTAAATCGGGGTCCCCGTCGTCACTGATAAAATTATGAGCGGGCAAGCCCTCAACTTTACCACCACCTTCCGCACCCCGAATGGCCGTACACCAACCGTATTTAGCAAAGGCTTTGGTTAAGCGCACCCCGTATACATAGGCTGTGTTCATCCAGCAATAGTGGTCATGTGGCACAGGCTTAGCTACGTTCTTAGCATTGACATCGACTTCTTCGAAATCAAATTCGCTGATAGGCTTGGTCTTGCTGCCATAAGGTAAGCGAGCCAATACTCTAGGCATAGTCAAGTTGATAAAGCGCGCATCTTCTGAATCACGGAAGCTTTGCCAGGTAACGTATTCGATGGAGCTGAATATTTTTTCTAAATCGCGCGGTTTAGCCAATTCCAACCAGTTATCAAAGCCAAAAAGTTTCGGACTGGCCGCCGAAATAAAAGGGCAGAAAGCGGCGGCAGAAACACTAGAAATTCCCTTCAATAAGTCCATGTCATCCGGGCTATTGCCAAATTGATAATCGCCTATTAACACGCCATAAGGTTCACCGCCTGGTGTACCAAATTCTCTTTCGTAAATCTTTTTGAAAGTTTGACTTTGATCAAATTCCACCGCCTTACTCAAGTCTTTCAATAGCTCGGTTTTGGGCAAATTGAGTACCTTGATCTTTAAGTTGTCGCTGGTTTCAGTATTGCTCACTAAATAAGACAGGCCGCGCCAAGTTCCTTCTAACTCCTGCAGCTCCGGCGCATGCATAACAGCTGCTAGCTGTTTGGAAATAGTGGTGTCAAGCAGTTTGATGGCTTTGTTGATAGAGGCCAGCAAATTTTTATCCCAACTCACGATTTTTTGCTGGGCATTCTCTACCAGATTTTTCACTAGGTCCTGCGCATAAGCCGCATCGGTTTGCTTGGTTGCTGCCACTGCCTGTTCAAGCAGGCTGCCAGAAGTTGCCGCAGCTGTAGCAGTTGCGCTATTTACTTCACTTGTTATTGTCGTTCCATCTGCCATGATTTCTCTCCTTGATATTATTCTTTAATGGGTTCTGCTGGTTCCAAACCTAACTCACCTGAAAGCTGCTGCAATTTTTCGGTACTTTGTAATATTTGCTCGAGTAAAACCTCTAAATCTTCTGATCTATCGATCTTCGTCATCAAATCACGCAATTTGTTACGTTTATCTAATAATTCTTTTAGGGGCTCCACCTTTTGCACTATGTTGCCTGGCTCAAAATCCTCCATGGAATTAAACGTTAGACTTACCGATAGCTCACTACCGTCACCCTTTAAAACGTTATCCACTCGAAAATTTAAACCAGGGGTCATATTCGCCATGATTTCATTGAAATTATCGCGGTCAATCTGCACAAACTTGCGATCTTTCAAGGGTTTCAAAGCCACAGTTGGATTGCCCGAAAAATCGCCCAACACGCCGACGACAAAAGGTAATTCTTTTTGTACCGCAGCTCCTTCTGTTTCCACCTCATAAGTAATATGTACACGCGGGGCCCGTACACGTCCTAATGTATCTTGAATACTTTCCATGTCTTACTCCTGTTTATATACAAATAAAAATTCCAAATAAAAACTTCGGTCGTTATCTTATTTTTCTCCAACCTCCTCGATACCCGTTAATAAGAAAAAGTTAGCCTTGGCTTGATCATCCGGAATCAATTCATCCAACAGCTGGGGTAGCGACATGCTACCCCAACGTAATACCTGATTTAAGGCATACGATAGCGGTGAATGCGGTTCCGTTGCACGAAAAAAGTGGGCAACTTCGTTGATAATTTTAAAGGCTTGTTCTCTTGACTCTATGGTAGAAAACGCTACTGCAGTGGCTGGATTCTCAGCTATCTTGGGTAATTCAGACGGCTGTGCAGCGGCCTCTATTGTTTTCAATTCTAGCTTGCCTAATTTTTCTTTGGCCAAAAAGCGTAGGGCCTCATCCCAATCGGTCAAGGTGTTCAGAATATTAGAAGAAGGAAAATCGTTGCTATACGCTGAAACAGCTTGATTAAATAGCTTAAAGGCGGCAATGGCAGCTTGTAATTGGTTAAATAAATTCTGGAGAAATGCCGCGGGCGTATCGGCTAGCGCTTTTTCAATCTGCTCTAAGGTGATAGCACCTTCAGCGATACGTCGTTGACGCTTAGCCTCATCTTTTACTTGGCTAAGTTCTAAAGCCTGTTGATATTGCCAAAAGGCATATTGGCCATATTGGTCACTTTTAGTAAACAAAATACTATTGATGGGGACGATTAAGGTACCTGCACTACCGCTGCCATTCAAATTCATGACGGATGCAAGCTTGAGTGGCTCTCCATCGTCGTCACCTAAGGGGTAGAGATTTTCCCAATAGTGGCTGATAAGGCTATTTAGTAAGGTATATCCCGCGGCAAGTCCCGCAAATTGATACAATCTTAACCATGCCTCGGTTAACCAAGCCGCTATCTCTAGGTCTTTGGTTTGTTCTAACAGGGCATTGCTAGCCAGCCGGGCAGTTAATTCCCAGGCGGAATTGATCTTGCTGCGCTCATCGGGATTAACGACACTATTTCTTTCATGGGTACGGGCAAGATTACGGGCGTCTTTGATCTGATAGTACAAAGAATTGGTTGATAAATCATTGCGTAAGTCAATTCCAACGGCATCGGCCTCGACTATCCGCTGCAGAAAATCATTTAATGCCAACTTATCGGTAACGAACATCCCAGTCATTTTTAATCCCTTAACCAATTAATACTGTAGGCCAACCTAACACGATGTTGCCACCATGAGAGGTAGTATCGCCTAGTCTCGCAGCCGGTAGACTGCCTATTAATACTGTAACGCTACCTTTAACAATTATATCTGGAGGTCCCACGCAGATGCACTGGTCACTTACCCGCGCCGCTGGCAAATTGCCTATCAGTACGGTAGGACAACCTGGCGCTATCACGGGCCCTCCTACATGGGGTACCACTCCGTCTACCATTGGGCATACGTGCATATCTGTTAAACGTGCCGCCGGCATTCCCATACAAGCTCCTTATAAAAGTAGTCCATTTTGAATAAAAAGCAAATTTAATTTATACCTGTTTTACCCTGAGCAATGAGCAAACCCTGTTGCAAAAACTGTTGGTATTTTTTTGCGGCGTGCTGTGGTTCTTGGCTGACCGCCGCCAACATAATAGCTCCTGTTACCGCATGGGCCGTTAAAGACTCGCCTGGATTAACCACAGGTGCCTCCGGCGGGGTGATGCTACCACCACTCCAAAAAGCGGCTAAGCCAACCCAGCTCACGGGCAGCTCATAACCCAACTGCTCGGCTATGGCTTGAGTGGCTCTGCGGTGCTCCTCGGTCGGCTCGCGCACCCATTGCTGTACGGTAAGCAAAGCGGTTTTAACCGCTGGTAAAACCTTATCCCCCACCGTGTTATAGATACAGAGGCAAGCCCACCAAACCGCTTCCCGTTTAGGCAGAGCATGCGCTAAAAACTGGGCAGCATCGGCATAAAACTTGGCTTCTAACAGCGCTTGCAAGAATGCCTGCGGCGTCTGTTCCGGCACCAATAAAGTGGCAGCCTGTTTATCCTTAAACTGGAGTTGTGTATAAACTTCTGCGGCCGTTTTCGGCTTAATTTTACTGAGTTCTATAGTCATAGTACTATTCTTCCTTAGTTGATCATGGTAATGCCACCCTTTAGGGTTAGCATGGCATTCGCACTGACCTGGACCAGGGTCTGACCTTCAATTTTTACCATTAGGCCGGAGATAGTGACACCGGTTTGATCAATTTTAATGCTGTTGGCTCCTACCTTTAACTCGATAGCCTGCATGGCCTGGGTGGTACTCTTGCCTAAATTTAACTGGGTGGTCTGATTGCCGGTCCCAATAGTCAGCTGATCGTCCCCCATATTGATATCTACCTTGCGATTACCCATCTGAATCTCGTGGGTATCATTGCCCGCTTGCACGCTTACTTTTCTATTGCCTTGCTTGACCGAAAGAATTTGATCACCCTGGTCGACGGTGACCTCACGTTTATTCTTGACAATAATCGTTTGGTCGTTATCTACGGCTAGGGTATGATCGTTCGTAATAGTGATTTTTTGGTCGTGCTCTACGGCTAGGGTATGGTCGTTTTTAATAGTCTCTTTCTGATCCTGCTCTATCTCGGATCGATAGTCGCGTTGGGCATGTAAATAAATTTCTTCCTTATCTTTTTTATCGTCAAACCTTAGCTCATTGAAGGTACTGGTCGAGCCTTGTTCACTTTGAGTTTTGATACCGCTTTGCCAGCGATTAGTGGGCAAGTCATAGGGCGGCATTTGTCCGGCATTGTATACGGACCCTACTATCACCGGCCTATCTGGATTACCCTCCAGAAAATTGACTACAACCTCTTGCCCCACCCGCGGTAAAAAAAGCTGTCCCCAATGGTTACCTGCCCATTGCTGGGCCACCCTAACCCAACAGGAACTCTGTTCATTTTTTTTACCCTCTCTATCCCAATAAAACTGAACCTTCAGCCGGCCATATTTATCGGTATAAATTTCCTCATCTTCCGCCCCTACGACCAAAGCCGTTTGTGCACCGACAATGTGGGGTACAGGCGTACTCATAGAGGGACGAAACGTTACCTCAGCAGGGATACAGCGAAATTGATTGTGATAAGCTCGGTTAAGGGTCTGGCCCGCTAGATGGCTAGCATCGGTTGCACTGTGTTCTATGCTGGTAATGACGTAATTGGCTTGCTCCTGCGGGCAGTCTTGCCAGTGTAATTTAAATTTAGTACCGCAAGCTAACCCCATGGCATTACTGGTGGCGTGGATTTGATTAAAACCAACCTCCTCCTGTTCTATGCGAATTTTAGTATAGGCCTCGCCTTCGGTAGAGGTCTTGTAATTGCCCGGATAAACGTAACGTTCATATTTACTATTGTTAGGCAAGCTTACCAAGGTATCGGTCGTAGCCAATAAATTAGCCGCCGGCGTTTCAAAGTTATAATCCGCCTGGGCATATCTTCCTATACAGAATTCATAGTTATGTTGCCAAGTCATCACGTGTGGCTCTGGATAAGAGTCGGGTGCGTAATAAAGTTCGTTAACAACGCCATCTTTAAAAGTAGTGTTTTGATCGGCTAGCACTAAGATATGTTTACCTTGTTGGTGCCGAAAATAATAAAAAATACCTTCTTGTTCCAGTAAACGGGAAATAAAATTAAAGTCGGACTCTTGATACTGCACACAGTATTCACGTTTGGCATAATTGTTTTTTATGCCAATGGTTTCATAGTCCTGCAAGTCATAGTCTTTAAAAATGGCCTCTATGATCTCCGGTACACTCTTGTTTTGGAAAATTCGGCAATTGCTAGTGCGCGTTAATAGCCATAGCCAAGGCACTACGGTAGCCCTATAGGCTCGCAAACCGTGCATATCGATTGCACCTGCATTCAGTTGCACGACCAGGCCATTAAAATAGTAAGGCTGCTCATTTTTACCCCTGACCAAAAAACTGATCGACTTTCCTACTAACTCCTTCGCGTTAAGCTGGGTATTGCTGGAAAACATATCCAACTCAAACTGAAATAATTGCGAGATAGCCTCTCGACCCGAAAAAGCGGTTAAGATCAGGGCATCTTCGCCCAGCGGTGTTTCCACGGCAATCAGTCTATTGGCTTGGCTGAGCATGTGTTAACCCTTATTGACCTGAGTCAAATCATACACCGCAGGGATAGGCTTAGACTGCTTGGTGGTTGAGTCGTAATCGATGTAGTTCATCTCTATCTTGGTGAAATTTAATGATAGCGACTCAAACGGAGGGCTTTCCCCATCACTCGATACCGAATAGTTACTCAATAAACCATTAGTCAGCTCGTACTTCAAATAAGCCTGGGGACCTTCACCCGACTTCACATGATGAATTTCTATCTTCTTAGCCGTGCCCTTACATGCCTCT
>JAQSXL010000070.1 GCA_029256685.1 Gammaproteobacteria bacterium
CTAAACACGCACAGCATATTGTCCGCTCCTTACCATTGTTAAGCCGCGCCTTACCTCGCATAGCCAGACATAAAGGCTTTAAACAGCGGACCACTGATCCCCATTTTCGCTGGCAAGATCAAGCCTATGATCTGGTCTGTTCCCTGCGGGAGCACAGCGTTGAGCAAGGTTTTTTTGGGATTAACATGGCTTCTACCGGCTGTGGTAAAACCCTGGCTAACGGGCGGATCATGTATGGCTTAGCCAATCCGAGTTACGGTGCCCGCTTTTCTATTGCCTTAGGCCTGCGTACCTTGACTTTACAAACCGGCCAGGCTTATAGGGAGCGGTTAGGGTTAGGAGATGATGATATTGGTGTATTGGTGGGTTCAGCGGCAGTGCAAGATTTATTTGAGTTAGCCAATAAGCAAAACGGCCAACAGGCGTCTGAAAGTTTACAAAAACTGGCTGCCTGTGGTTCTGAATCGGCTGAAACCCTGATGCCCGATAATTCCTATGTGCATTTTGAGGGTTCATTAAGCGCAGGTTCACTACGAAAATGGCTTGAAAACAACGGCAAGATGCAAAAATTGCTGGCGTCTCCCATCTTAGTTTCTACCATTGATCATCTCATAGGCGCAACAGAAGCCGTTCGGGGTGGTAAGCAGATTGCGCCCATGTTGCGGTTGCTAACCTCAGACCTGGTCTTGGACGAGCCCGATGATTTTGATATGGATGATCTGCCTGCCTTAACCCGTTTGGTACATTGGGCGGGTATGCTGGGCAGCCGAATATTGCTTTCTTCTGCTACCTTACCGCCGGCTTTGATAGAGGGTTTATTTAACGCCTATCAGGCGGGGCGTACCCTGTTCCAAAAAAGCCGCGGTATGCCGGGTAAGGCTGTTAACATTTGCTGTGCCTGGTTTGATGAGCATGGGGCTATAGCCAGTGACCATCCCGAAGCAACCGGTTTTATGCAATCTCATCAGCAGTTTATTACCAAGCGCCTAGAAAAGTTGCGTCACATGGAAATCCGCCGCCGTGCTGTTATCAAACCGCTGGACATCAATAATCAGCTGCCAATTCGCGAGCAGATGGCCAATGCCATTCACGCCATGGCGCATGAATTACACCGGCAACACCATAGTGTGGATCTGCATACCGGTAAACGGGTGAGTTTTGGCGTGGTCCGCATGGCTAATATTGACCCCTTGATCGATGTGGCTAAACACTTATTTAAAAAAGGCGCGCAGGAAAATCATCAAATTCGGCTGTGTTGTTATCATTCCCGCCATCCCTTGCTCACGCGGACTAAGATAGAGCAGCAATTAGACAGCCTACTCAATCGAAAACGGACGGATAGTCAATTTTTTGCCAATCAGCCGTTAAGGGAGATTTTGAATGCTTGCCGTGAAGAGGATATAATTTTTATGGTCCTTGCCTCGCCTGTTACCGAGGTGGGCCGCGATCATGATTATGATTGGGCCATCGTTGAACCATCATCCATGCGTTCTATCATTCAATTAGCGGGGCGAGTTAGACGACATCGTAGCGGCGGTTGTATCTCACCCAATCTTTATCTGCTAAACACCAATATTAAGAGTCTAGAACAGCAGGGCGCAAGCTATTGTAAACCCGGTTTTGAAAAGGAAACTAGAGAGGGGCAATTTTTATTGCAGTCGCATGATTTAACCGAGTTGCTGACACCCGCGCAATATGAAATCATCAGTGCCGAACCTCGCATTCAAGCCAATAAAGACTTAGCGCCCAATACCAGCCTGGTCGATCTTGAACACGCTCGCTTACAAGCCCTGATGCTGGCCAAGACGGATGAAAAAGGCTTTCCGGTTTGCCTGTGGTGGCAGAGCCAGGCTATGCTGACGGGCTTTTTACAAAGCAAAACGCCTTTTCGTTATGATCCAGTAAAACAGATCCGCTATGCCTTATGGCTGGATGAAGATGAGCAGCTACTTAGATTTTTTAATCTGGAAGGCGAGCAGCCGGTAAAAGTGGAGCGGATATTGTTTGAATTGGTTGAATTAGATCTGGGGGAGCGTATCCGGCCTTGGGGAAATTGTGATTATCTGACCCTATTGGCGGATTCGGCAGAAGTACTGGATATTGATCTGATAACTTGTGGCAAGCGCTATGGCTGGGTAAGTTTGCCGCAAAATAAAGATAATACCTCTAAATGGCGCTATAATCCCGTGTTGGGATTGCGCCACAAGGATGGATAATTATTATACAGCTGAAGAAGCTGCTTAGAAAGTCAACCTTTTGTTAATTAATTATACTGCCGCGTAGGCAGAGACATTACGGCATAAATTGGGCTTCTACTTAATGAAACCACTAGTCTAGGGTCTGTTGACAATTCGCTAGGCTGAGATGGAAACTGTTAATTTTCGAGTACCGCAGCACAGTTTACATATAGTAAATGAGTAGCCGAACACAGAAAATCGGCGGTTTACGCCCAGCATAGTAGAATTGTCAACAGACCCTAATGTATTTCTAATGAAACAATAGAAATAAGCTATACTTGTTAATATGTTGTTTTGGGAAATTTTTATGTTCGATAAGAAAAAGAAACCACACACATTTTGGCAAAATAATCATTGGTATATGTATAATTCGATGACGGATCGAAATCCCCATCGAAGCACATTAGTGACACGAGAGGAGATAACCAACCGCTTACAGGATATTGAAACTAGTAAAACCTATAAAACATATAGTGCTAGATCTGATGCGGATTTGCAAAGTGCTTATGCTGCCAGTAGTAATACAAAGCAGCATGAAAGAGGATTTCATCGCCAAGTGATTGCAGGAAGTGCATCTAATACTTTTGCAATAGCAACATTAACTGCTGGATTATTCCTTGGCGCATTATCTAGGTTTCCTGCTTTTAATAATAATCCAGGCGCTAGAAATGCAATGGACTATCTGGCTTTTGCACTGGCTTGCGTTAGTCTTTTATTAATTGCTATTCCAAAACTTTTCCTCGATTATAATATTCAAGCTACAGCAGATGAAGAAGAGAGGAAAAAGCAACATTTTAAAAACATGGAGGATTTAAAAGAGCGATTACCTATCGTTGCTCAAGAGATTGATGATAAGGAAAAGGTGATTACAGCTTTACATAAATTTTTCAAAAAATATAGCAGTTCTTTAAAAGTCTATGGAAAGCAAGCTAGGCAAAACTTGGGCAGTAGTTCCGGCACTTTATTTAATGCTAACCAACGTGACGAATTATTTGAAAATTTAGCACTCGCTCTTGATAGAAAAGATGACTTAGCAAGGTATGAAAAAGTTTTCAACGCCTTGGCCGAATTAAAAAATTTATCTCGTCTTAATCAAGATACTGAATTTAGTAAGACATTATGCTTATTACTCCATGGTTATTTAAAGGAAGAGTTTTATGAAGATAATATAGAGTTTTTTGATTCTTTTACACTTCCTGCATCGCTAGAAGATTTAATAAGCAATGCTGCAAAAAATATTCGGCTATTAAACGATGTGGCCAATGCTAACGCGGAAAATTTTCCACAAGCAAACACCTTAATCAACGTCAGCCAAGAAGTCCCAGTAACCCAAGAACAGCAAGCGCTTACTCTAACTAAAATTTATGATTACTTTATCAATATTATGCAAGATAGCTATAAATTATTGGCCGCACAGCAACTGCTTAAGTTAGCCGAATCCAATAATTGGAATGAGCTTGATGTAATTGGCGTGTTTGCGAGTTTAGACGCTACTTCTATTAACTATAAAACATTAGCAACTAATATTGAGGCGTTAAATTCTGAACCAAGTTGCCTCAGTAGGCTATTACGGAAAATTGAAGGTAAAGATGAAAATGATCATTTGACCAAGTTTAATAGTTTAAGGGAAGCAGAGCAAGCTAAACTGTTTAAAAAATTATTAAAAGTATTATCAACGGATAATGCTATTGATAAGTTTGTTCCGAATCAAAATCTTTCGCATTAAATTAGGAAAGATAATGGCCGAGATAAGATAATCTTATAGGGCTTTTTTATTATAAGTTACCATTTCTCTTTCTGAGGACTTAGGCTTATCTCTCCGCTGTAATAAGTTGCGTAATGGTGAGAAAAGACATTGCGTAGCGCTTGATAAACTGTGACTAGCGCTATTTTGACTAGAATGGATTAAAGCAGCATCCTGTATTAACTCCTCAAGTTGCGTAGGTTCAGCTTGTTGTACCTGCTCTTGTAGTAACTTCTCATGTGCAATGATGTTGTCAAGTTGATAGACGAGATGTTTATAACCCCGTTTTTTAAGCAAATCACGGGGTGTATAGTGTAAATGGTTTTGGGCAGTTGGATCTGCGCCATAACTGACTAACAATTGAAAGGCTTTGATATTACCAACCATAGCCGCATAATGGCAAGGCGTTAGGTAATTCTCTTCTTGTTGATTAAGTACATCTGTTGTAATTTCGTGCCTAAACTTATGTAATAACCATTCAAGAACCGCTATATGTTTATCTTCCTTACCAATAGCAGCAATATGCCAAACAGTCGCATTTTTATACTCAAATCGTTTCTCAATATTACCTTCAGTCATTTCGACAAAATTTTGAACTTTTACAAGGTCACCTTGTATAATAGCTAGACGTAAATTTTCTGAATTCATGCCACATACTCCTATAATAAAATAGTCGGTGCCATTATATGTTTAATAGGGTTAGTTGATTATTTACTCATAATTGTAAGTAATATTATAAAGGAGTTAATTGTATATATACAGGGTTGATGTTAGTTGTCAGCGGTTCCCACTGAAAAATAGCTAAAAAGCCCTGCTTATAACCTTTTTTCGATATAAGCCCGCAGAAAATATTTTTAGAACTAGCAGGAGGCCTTTATATACCTTCAAAAGTCATGCTGACTCAATAAGTCACATAACCCTTAACATGAAGCTATTAAGAAAACGTAGTGTGGGAAATCCACAGGCTGCGTTTGAGATGGCTGGAGCTGGAAACGTAAGTGATGGGCATTAGACTGAGGGCCAGCTCGAAAAGGCTGTAACAACCTACTGAATCCTTAAATCAATGCGTCAGCTCTCGACTATTGATACAAATTAAAAAAATCTTTATTTTTAACCGTCAATCTTTTATTTATATTGAAAATAATAAATTTGACTATTATTATCGGTATTTATCAGCCTAGCGAATTGTCAATAAGCCCTAAAAAAGGTAATTAATAGGCAGACAAAGACCACATTATATATTATAAATAAGGATATATAGCTTAAAGCCAAAAGAACAGGTGAAATTTTGAGTGAAGAATATATTCTCTATGCCGATGAATCAGATCAGAAAGGTAAATATTTCTCTAATTTTTACGGTGGGGCATTGATTGCCTCTAAGTATATAGAGCCTGTTAACCGTATTTTGAATCAAAAGAAGATAGAGCTAAATTTTTATGGTGAAATCAAATGGACAAAAATCACCGAAATTTATGCAGAAAAATATATTAAGATGATGAATTGCTTCTTTTTAGAAAATATATGGTTACAGCCTTATCGGCATTGGCTATTTATGCCTGGAAATTTTGAACATGACGAGACGCTTTCTAAGCGCTGGGCAAAAAAATACCCCACCCGCACTAGGGTTTAAACCTCTATCCCAAGTGGAACTTAGGACTTCGTGTCGAGCAGGGATTAGAATTAATATAGATTATACATAAAGATAATGCAAATGTAGGTTGTATAGCATTTAAAATGCTTTTTTATTTTTATTACATTAGTGGATTGAATATGGAATCGTTTACGAAGCAAAGTGAAATAGCAATTTTAAAAACTCTAATAGAAAATTTTATCCAAACCCGCATGCAGGATAAGCTGGCTAAGGAAAAGGAGGTAGTGAAACAGGAAGCTATCAAACAAGCCTATCAAACCGAAAACTGGTTAAGCGATGCCGCCCGCCGGGTCAGTCAGATCCAATTGGCGACTCATCCGATTAAATTTCAGAATCCGGACGCTAGAGGCAGCAGTATTTATATAGCGGCCGACCAGCTTGATGAAAATCCGGCTATAGTCTCAACCCATACCTTAATGAATAGAAAAGCCGATGTGGTAGGGAATGCCGCGGCGTTAGATGTGTTTAAGTTTTTGCAATTAAGCCATGCCAATAAAACCCTGCTAGAGCGAGTGCTGGAGAACGACGCTAATTTAGTGGCGGCCCTGTCTGGCACCGAGCAACAAAAAACGGCTTGGCTGAGCGCCTTTGCGGGAATAGCCCAGCCAAAAGGCGTGCCCGCCACTCATACTCTGGCCAAGCAAATTTACTTTCCCGTAGCCGATAATGATTATCATCTATTGGCGCCTTTATTTCCCAGTTGCCTGGCGCAGGCCGTTTATGAGGATGTGCAGACCCACTTTGTCGAAGAGGTTATCAATGCAAGAAGGGCTAGAAAAGAAAATAAACCTCATCCCCATGGATATAGAGAATACCTTAATTTGGCGGTACAGAATTTTGGCGGCAGCAAACCGCAGAATGTATCCTTATTAAACAGTGCAAGAGGCGGCAAGGCTTATTTATTGCCCTCGTTACCGCCCAAATGGCAGGCGGCGGATCTCAAACCGCCGTTAAAGTTAAAATCTATTTTTTCGCTGTTTCGCTATCGAGTGCGTGATACGCTTAAGGAGCTGCGTAAATTGCTTACCAAGGCTTCTTATTTTAAAAGTAATGTGGACATTCGCGATGCGCGGGCAACTTTGGTGGCGGAAATCTGCGATCAACTGTTGTTTTTTGCTGCTCAACTACAAAATTTACCGGCGGGCTGGTCGGCCGACCCTTTATGTAAGTTGCCGGAAGCAGAAGCCCTATGGCTAGATTCCGGCAGGGCATTGATAGATGAAGCCTGGCGGCTCAAAAGGCAAACTCTTGACTGGCAATCCCAGATCGGCGGCTATTTTGGTTTATGGCTGAATGGGGTTTTAGGAACCAAAAAGTTAATTTTCGGTGATGATGAATATCAGGAATGGAAGAAGTTATTAGAACGGGAATTAGCTTTATTGTTGGAGGACGTGTCATGAAATCACCTGATGCCATTTTGATTCTTCCTCATTTAAAGGTGCAAAATGCCAATATTATTTCAAGCCCATTAACCTGGGGATTTCCCGCCGTGACAGCCGTTTTAGGTTTTGTGCATGCCTTGGAGCGTAAATTGAGCCAGCATTATGAGATAAAACTGGGTGGAACCGGCATAATCTGCCATCGGTTTATGCCGCAGGTTTTTCAATCCCGCCCGGGTGGCGATACCGTATTTTGTTTGACCCGGAATCCGTTGCAAAAAGACGGTGCTACACCTGCCTTTGTGGAAGAGGGCCGCGCTCATCTGGAGATCAGCTTGGTAGTACAAGTGGCTGGAGCAAGCTGTACCGAGCATGAGGAAGCCGTCAAAGCCATGCTGACCAACATTTTGCAAACAGTTTATAGCTTGCGTTTTGCCGGAGGCAGTATTCTGCCGGAAACTCAACCGGGTGCTAAGCCGATCCAGCTGATAAATTGGCCGGATACCGATGAAGAAATGCAAAAATTAACTAAAGCGAGGCTACGCCGATTATTACCGGGTTTTGCGCTAATCAGCAGAGAGCAATTATTGGCGGAGCGTACCCAACAGTTACAATTAATCAATCCACAAGCCACTGCATTAGACGCTTTATTGGAATTTTCTAGTCTTAATTTTGAGGTTGATTCAGTAGCCGAAAATACCCTTTGGAAAATAAGCCAAAAGCGAGGCTGGGTGGTACCTATTCCCATCGGTTATAAAGCCCTATCTGACCTATATGCGCCAGGCACCGTGTTAAATGTGCGGGATACTGATCATCCGTTCCGTTTTGTAGAAAACATTTATTCACTGGGGCAGTGGTTGAGTCCTCATCGCATAAGGTATTTGAATGATATTTTCTGGCATTATCAGATTGATAGTACAAAGGGTATTTACCGCTGTATCAATGAGTCTAACGTTTAAGTTTCTTAAGATTAATTTTCAGGAGAAATAACATGAGTGATGGTAAAGTTGCTTCCGTATTAGCGTTTGAGCGCAAACTCGATCCTTCCGATGCGCTATTTTTTGCAGGAAACTGGCAAAATCGTGAGCAGGCCGAAGCTTGGCAATCCGTTTTGGTAGTCGAAAAATCGGTGCGTGGGACTATTTCTAATCGTAAGAAAACCAAGGATCAAGATCCGGCTAAGCTGGATGCAGAAATAGAAAATGCTAATCTGCAAAGAATTGATGTGGCTGCCTTACCTAGTGATTGTGATACCCTAAAAATAAAATTTACCCTGCGTGTATTAGGTGGGGTTGGTAAGCCTTCCGCCTGTAATGATGCGGATTATCAACAAAAATTATTAAAGATGGTGGATACTTATGTAACTACTCATGGATTTGGCGAACTGGCCAGCCGCTATGCTTATAACCTGGCCAATGGGCGTTTCCTGTGGCGTAATCGGGTGGGGGTAGAGCAGATTGAAGTTCGCGTTCAGCATAATCCCGCTGGAAGCACTGAACAAGAGTGGTGCTTCAATGCGCTTGCATTATCCTTACGGAAATTTGAACCCACCGACGCCACAAAAAGCGATCTGCAAGCCCTAAGCCAAGTTATAGAGTCCGGCTTGCAAGGAGAGCGTTATGTGTTGTTGAAGGTTGAAGCTTATGTACGTATAGGCGAAGGTCAGGAGGTATTTCCCAGTCAGGAGCTTATCCTGGATAAGGGAAATACTAAAAAAGGACAAAAAAGTAAAACGCTTTATCAAGTAAACGGAGCAGCTGCCATGCATTCACAAAAAATCGGCAATGCCTTGCGGACTATAGACACCTGGTATCCCGATGAAACCGGGGTTGGACCTATTGCGGTAGAGCCTTATGGTTCGGTCACCTCCCAGGGAAAGGCCTATAGACAGCCAAAACAAAAACAGGATTTTTACAACTTATTTGATGCCTGGGTAGTGAGGGAGCAGGCGCCTGATGCTGGCAATCAGCATTTTGTAATGGCCACCCTTATTCGCGGCGGAGTGTTTGGTGAAGGTGGCAAGGAGTAACTCATGAATCACTATCTTGAGATTCGATTACTGCCCGATCCCGAATTTGGACCGTCGCTGTTGCTAAATGCACTTTATAACAAGCTGCACCTTGCCTTAGCGAAATTAAATTGCAATGACCTGGGGGTTAGTTTCCCGCACTATCGGCAGAGCAATCCTGATAAGAGTATGCACCCTTTGGGAGAGCGGATACGGATTCATGGTACCCGTGAGCGGATAGAAGAACTTATGGCAATTAACTGGTTAAGCGGCATGCGCGACCATGTGCGGATTGGTTCTATCCATCCAGTGCCTAATAAGGTCAACTATGTTATCTATAGGCGAGTTCAGTTTAAAAGCAGTGTTGAGCGTATCAGGCGGCGCCATATGCGCCGCCATAATTTAGGTTATGAAGAGGTAGCTCGATTGATTCCAGAAAATATTGAGCAAAGTTCAGACTTGCCTTTTATTACGCTTAGAAGTCAAAGCACCAAGCAATACTTTAAGCTGTTTATCCAACAGCAAGAAATACCGAACTCAACGCAAGGAAATTTTAATACCTATGGTTTAAGTACAGGTACCACGGTGCCTTTATTCTAAATTTTAACCCTTTTTTTGTACTGAATGCCAATCCCAATAAAATCAGGGGCTGTAAAGAAGTAGTAAAAAAAGGGTATTTAGCTTTA
>JAQSXL010000071.1 GCA_029256685.1 Gammaproteobacteria bacterium
AGTCTGTGAGCACAAATAACGAGTACTAAATTTCAGCAATAATTTAAAATCGAGCTATCGTAACGGCTACTCTTACAGTTTCCTGGTCAAAATTAAGGTATTGTTGCTAATGCCTAAGTTACTCGCTGCTACTTTATACTCTGCGATCAATGTCCGGGTGGTTTTTGTAGCTCTTTATTTCCTCTATAAAACTAGCTCAAGATCACTATTAATAAAAAATGTTTTATCATAAATTTTTTACCGTGAAAAAAGTGTTGGTTTTGGATACAATGAAACGCATTTTAATATAGATCGAGACTGCGAGAGAATATGAAAGATATCCATCTATTTACTTCTGAATCGGTATCGGAAGGTCATCCAGATAAAATTGCCGATCAAATTTCAGATGCGGTATTAGACGCGATTATGACCCAAGATCCTAATTGTCGGGTGGCTTGTGAAACTTTAGTAAAAACTGGCATGGTGTTTATAGGCGGTGAAATTACCACCAGTGCCTGGGTAGATATTGAGCAAATAGCCAGGGATACCGTTAGAGAAATAGGATATACCAGCTCTGAGATGGGTTTTGATGCCGATTCGTGTGCCGTACTTTGTGCGATTGGCAAACAATCCCCCGATATTGCTCAGGGGGTGGATAGGGCTAATGAAGAAGAGATGGGAGCCGGTGATCAGGGATTGATGTTTGGTTATGCCAGTAACGAAACCCCGGTATTAATGCCAGCGCCTATTACTTATGCCCATCGTTTAGTTAAGCGTCAAGCCGAGTTACGTAAAAGAGGTGTTTTGCCTTGGTTACGCCCCGATGCTAAGAGTCAGATTACCTTCAAATATAGTAATGGTAAGCCCATGGGGATTGATACCGTGGTGTTATCTACCCAGCATGATCCGCAAGTTGCGCAAGCCGATTTGGTAGAGGCTGTTATTGAGGAGATCATTAAACCCGTGCTTCCAGCAGAATGGATGGATAAACATACCCAGTATTTAGTTAATCCCACGGGCCGTTTTGTCATAGGCGGGCCATTAGGGGATTGTGGATTAACCGGGCGTAAGATCATTGTGGACTCTTATGGTGGCATGGCAAGACACGGCGGGGGCTGTTTTTCGGGTAAAGATCCAACTAAAGTGGATCGCTCGGCGGCTTATGCCGGACGCTATGTGGCTAAAAATATTGTCGCGGCAGGGCTTGCCGATCGTTGTGAAATTCAGATTTCTTATGCCATTGGTGTGGCCGAACCTACCTCTATTAGCATAGATACCTTTGGCACGGGCAAGATTAAAGATGCGCATATTGTTGAACTAGTCCGCCGTTATTTTGATTTAAGACCGCGCGGACTTATAAAGATGTTGAATTTGCAGCAACCTATTTATAAGTCAACGGCAGCTTATGGACATTTTGGCCGCGAAGATGAGGGTTTTCCTTGGGAACGTACCGATAAAGCCGAGCTTTTGCGCGATGAGGCGGGTATATAAATCCATGCGTACCGTCCGCATTCATTGTGCCCGCGCTCTGGAGTTAGATGCCATCGTACCTTTAGATGCCAATGGGATGAGTCATGTTAAAGTACTAAGGCTTAAGGTGGGCGATCCCCTTATTGTTTTCAATGGCCGGGGTGGTGAGTTTAAGGCTAAGTTGCATGAAATTAGCCGCCAGCAAATCTCCGTATACGTTATAGACTATGTAGAACGCGAGGTAGAATCTTCACTAAAAATTCATTTGGGCCAAGTCATATCGCGTGGCGACAAAATGGATTTTACCATCCAAAAAGCGGTTGAATTAGGCGTCACTGAAATAACGCCTTTATTTAGTGAACGCTGTGGAGTTAAATTAGATAAAGCGCGTTCGCAAAAAAAATTAGACCATTGGCAAGGTATTATTAATAGTGCCTGCGAGCAGTCTGGCCGCAACACCCTACCGACTTTATATGAACCCAGGTCGCTGGAAAGCTGGTTGGTTGAACAGCAGGGGCTAAGATTAGCACTGTCTCCCCATGCGGATTATTCTATAGCCGATTTGCGTAAGAAAAATGAACGGCTTAAAAAAGTGACCTTATTAATTGGGCCCGAAGGGGGCTTTAACCCAACTGAAATTGCTTTAGCGAATCAACAAGGTTTTATCGAAGTGAGACTAGGGCCGCGAGTTTTGCGCACTGAAGCAGCCGCTTTAGTCACCCTAGCTGTTTTACAAAGTTGTTGGGGTGACCTTGCCAGTTAGCGATTTATTATGTTATGGTAGCTTTATATTTACCCAGGTGTGTAATTTTAAGGTAAAAGATAAATTGAGCAAACAAGTATAAATATACGCAAAGTTTTTAGAATAACACTTGTATATTTAATAAATCTTCTGTAAAATTCGACATCCTTTTCTTCAAAGTACAAGTTTTGATATTGGAAATACAATGAAAACGTTTAGCGCAAAATCTGAAACTGTAAGGCGTGATTGGTATATAGTAGATGCTGCTGGTAAAACCTTAGGCCGTTTGGCATCTGAAATTGCTAAAAGATTAAGAGGCAAGCATAAAGCAGAATATACGCCTCATGTCGATACAGGTGACTATATCGTGGTTGTTAATGCGGAAAAAGTTACCGTTACTGGCCGCAAATTCACCGATAAAATTTATTATCGCCATACTGGGCATCCAGGCGGTATTAAGGAAATTAGCTTTGACAAACTGCAAGCTAAGAAACCTTGTGATATCATCGAGCTGGCTGTTAAAAAGATGTTACCTCGCAATCCTTTAGGTCGGGCAATGTACCGTAAGCTAAAAGTTTATGCGGGTACTGAGCATCCACATGCAGCACAGCAACCACAGATTCTTAATATTGAAGATTAATTGGAACTAGATTATGGCAAGAGCAAAAGCATTAAAACAATATTACGGTACTGGCCGGCGTAAAAGCTCTAGTGCTCGGGTATTTGTTCGCCCCGGTAAAGGCGATATTATCGTCAATGGTCGTCCACTTGATGAATACTTTGGCCGTGAAACGGCTCGTATGGTGGTTCGTCAACCTCTTCAATTGCTTGAAGTTGAAAACAAATATGATTTGCATATCACCGTAATAGGCGGTGGTACAACGGGTCAGGCGGGGGCTATCCGTTTGGGTATTACCCGTGCATTGATTCAAGAAGATGAGCTGGCTGGTAGCGATGGTACAGCCCCAACTTCTGCTCGCCGCGTGTTACGTAAGGCCGGTTTTGTAACTCGTGATGCTCGTGAAGTTGAACGTAAGAAAGTGGGTCTACACAAAGCGCGTAGAGCAACTCAGTTCTCGAAACGTTAATACCTTTATGAGGCGGGTATTAAATCCGCCTCATCTTGTTTTGTTCATATTATTTACCTTATAGATAAATCTCCAGCGATCGACTTTTGCTCGACTACTCAATAAATAGCTAACCCTTGTTATTTTATTTGATGCATTATACAATCAGGTGTAATTTATCTAAAATTATAATTCCTAAAATTTGTAAATCTAAATAACACACTAAAAATAAATATATCTTTTAAATTTCTTACTGGACTTAAGGTTTGTAGAATAGGGACTGTTATTCTAGGTGTTAGATTAGATGTCCGAGGTTGTGTATGACTTTTACTTTGCAATTTAGCACGGAAACCGAAAAAAAAATTAATAAAGCCGAGCATATCGTAAATGTCGTGAGCTTTGATAAGAGTGGAAAGCAAACCAAAGAGGCTTTTTCTCAGCTTGCCGATAAATTGATCGGGCTAGGTGTCAGTGGCAAAACCTTTACCTTTATAACAACGCCTTATTTGTATACCTTATCCTATTATGATCTAGAACATCCGGATAAGGGTATGACCGATGATTTGCTCCATAAGGTAACAAAATGTAGGCATGAACAATGGATAAAAGACAATCAGCCTAGTATAGAACGTCTCAGGCAAGCGGGTGCCCAAGTCGATATTCGTGAAATCTTTGATTACGTGCGTAAGGATTCATTCAACGAGTTTAAAGATACTATTTATAATACTATTAAATCTAAACATAGTGATGCCTATAACAAACATCTGAATGATGTTGCAGATATTTTCAGTAGGAAAAAGAAGAAAGAATTATTTAGAAAATTAAAAACTGAAACCCCAAAAACAATTAAAATTACTCAAGGCGTAAAGCAATTCTTAGAGCTTGAAGTACAGTTTAGTGCCTACCTGCGCTATTTGTCGCAGCTTGATGCTGACAATGCAGATTATTTAAATGCCGATATAGAGCTTTATCCAGGTGAATATAACAGCTTATTTAAATACGTCTTTGCCAAGTATGAAGATGCAAAAAATATACCTTGGGTAGCCTATCAGGCTGAAGAGCAACTCGATAAGCAGATAGACTCTAGTCAATCTACGAGTTCTTCCGATTCTTGCAGTTCTTCTGATGATGCCTGGAGTGAACCTTCCCAACGGCGCGTTGGCTCGCCCAAAAAAGCCACGACGATCAACGGTAACATTATCAGCGTGGGCATGTTCGGAAAAAATAACCAAACGAATAGACGAAATAGCCCTGAGTGCCTGGTGTTAAATGTAGTAGAGCAGAAGCCTGTTACTGAAGAGAGTTCCTCGCCCGAAGCTACTCTAATTTATTTAATCAAAGAGATTAAAAACCTGCTAAATAGTAAAGCTCAAAAAGAGGCCATTTTAATGGTTGTAGAGTGTATTGAAGATACAATGCGTCAACTCTTTGAGCAAATTTTTGAACACAGTAGCAAAAAATTAGAAAATTTTGATTTTTTATTTGACAAAATTAAAGAATATTTTAATGCAAGTTGTTTGAAAAGCGTTAAATCCAGTCTTATCGACGGGATAACCAACGCTTTATATCAGATGTTTATCTTCGCCAATCAGGATGAGCTTGATGATGAATACCAAGAACGTGATGATATTACAAGGCAGGAAAAATCCTGCTAAGCTTTCCTATGAGGCAATTGCCTTAGAAGCACATAGGCTGATTTTTGACGCACTTTTTAAAAAATTACCCATAAATTTTTATTGGATGGACAAAGAGGGTTATTTACTGGGTTGTAATGATGCCGTTTTAGCTACGTTTGGCTTAAATTCGATTACCGAATTTATTGGTAAGCATTCAAGTGAACTCGTTGAAGAAGACTCCTGGCTAAATTCAAAGCAGGTTATGGAAACGGGTGAAACCTTATCGATTGAAGAAGTGCAATTAAGACCCGATGGCAAGCATATTACCTATCTTACGATTAAATCGCCTATTAGCGATGGGCAGGGCCATATTACGGGACTAATCGGGGTTTCGCTCAATATAACGGAGCGAAAACTGCTTGAAAAAGAATTGGAAAAAGCAAAGCTAGATGCCGAGCAGGCTAATATAGCTAAAACGGAATTTCTGATGAACATGAGTCACGACATTAGAACCCCTTTAAATGGAATTATGGGCTCTAGTCAGCTATTACAGTCCATGGATACCCAGCCACAGCGTAGAGAGCTGATAGACGCTATAATGGTATCTGCACGGAAGTTATCTAAATTACTAACGGAGATCATCGATCTTTCCAGTTTAGAACAAGGCGACATTCCTCTCAAATTAGCTAGCTTTAACTTGTCCTCGTTAATCGCCGATATCAAAGAATTTACCTTGGTTGATTTATTAGCTAAAAATCTCAAATTAAAGATTAGTTTTACCGAGTTGGTACCCGAATTTATCGTGACCGACAAGATGCGATTACAACGAATTTTATTAAATCTAATTGGCAACGCGGTGAAATTTACCGAAAGTGGTAGCATTGATTTAGGTATAGCGCTAGAAGATAAACACACCCTCAAGCTTGTCGTTAGGGATACGGGTATTGGTATCCCAGAACACAAATTTAATTTTATTTTTGAAAATTTTACTCGGATAAGCTTATCCGATCGAAGTAAGTATTCTGGTGCCGGCTTAGGATTATATATCGTAAAGAAATTTATCAATGATATAGGCGGTAGTATTAAAGTAGAAAGTAAATTGAACGAAGGCTCGTCGTTTACCTGTTATGTTCCATTTTGTTAGCTTGAGCGTCATCTAGCTAAATTTTAGTATAGCCTTAAGTATGAGTATCCTTAGATCATTTAATCTTTCCATGTTAAATTTTAGGTTACTAATAAAAATTGCTAATACATCATGAAAAAAACCACCATATCCTCATCCAGACAAAGTCATGCTAACAAAAGAAAGCATTCTTGGCATTCACAGCCAGCGGAGCAGGATACAAAACGGACCCGGCGGGATGAGTCATCAGCCCATACTGCTTACGCACAAAGTGAATCCCGCTATTATAAGGATAGACATGCCGATCGTAGGAATGAGAGAAGCTATCAGTCTGCTCAAATCAATGAGTTCACTACCGCGCATAGCCAATACAACAATCAAACACCCGGACCTAACATTAATGCCCTATTGCAAGCAGGAAACTATCGCGAGTTAGAGCAAATATTGGCAGCAGTTGATGCGAGTAACATTCATCTGATTTCTATGTTTTTGGGTAAGTCCAGAGATTTTGGCAGAAAGGCTGAATGGGATTCTAGGAATCAACAAGCCCTGA
This sequence comes from Gammaproteobacteria bacterium, assembly GCA_029256685.1. Taxonomy (GTDB): domain Bacteria; phylum Pseudomonadota; class Gammaproteobacteria; order JAQSXL01; family JAQSXL01; genus JAQSXL01. The sequence goes on from JAQSXL010000071.1 coordinate 6,551, forward strand.
CGATACTGATAGACTTGAGCTTAACCAAACTGACTGAATTGGCGTTTGCTGGAAAGGATAACCTAAACTTTTACCGAGGTATCTTTTATGGCTTGGGCTTATGTGCAGCGCAAGACTGGCTTAAAAAAGAGTTAGATGAAGAGCAAGTGGCTAAGGTTATTGATAAACTGCTAGGCCAGCAAAATCCTTTACCCTCTGCCAAAGAACCACAAGAAATTGCCAACATAGTCTATGGTTTTGGCAAGCTGGCTGAAGCCAACTTATTAGAAAAAATCGATAAAGTCCGCCTCGCCCAAGCGATGACTCAATTTACTCAAGCATTAAGTAATAAACGGTTTAATGAGCAAAACATTGCCAATACGATATACGGTCTGGGTAAGCTGGCCGAAAAAGGGTTATTATCAAAGAGCCATACAACAGGTCTTGCTGACGCGGTGGTTCAACTCATCCAAAGATTACAGAAACTAAAGCCTAATGAGCGAGACATTGCCAACACGCTACATGGTATGGGTAAGCTGGCCGAAAGAGACTTAATACCAAATATCCATAGAGCCGTATTGGCTGACACAATGGTTCAACTCATCCAAGCGTTGCAGACACTAGAGCCTAATAAGCAAGCCATAGCCAATACGCTATATGGTCTGGGTAAGCTGGCTGAAAAAGATTTACTACCTATAACCTACAGAGTCGTACTGGCTAACACGGTGGTTCAACTCTTTCAAGCATTGCAGAACCTAACGCCTACTGCGCAAGACATTGCCAATACGATACACGGTATGGGTAAGCTAGCCAAAAAAGATTTACTATCAAATATCCACAGAGTCACACTGGCTGACACGGTGGTTCATCTCATCCAAACATTGCAGACACTAAAGCCTAATAAACAAGAAATTGCCAATACGATACATGGTTTAGCTAAGCTGGCCGAACAAGATTTACTGCCCACCACCTACAGAGTCATACTGGCTGGTGTGGTGGTTAAACTTATCCAAGCGTTGCAGAACCTAGAGCCTAGTGAGCAAAATATTGCCAATACGATACACGGTATGGGTAAGCTGGCCGAAAGAGATTTAATACCAAATATCCACAGAGTCCTACTGGCTGACACTGTGGTTCAATTCATCCAAAAGCTTTTGGGTAAGGATAAACAACCTACTGCGCAAAACATTGCCAATACTATATACGGTCTGGGTAAACTGGCCGAACAAGATTTAGTAGCAAATATCCACAGAGTCACACTGACTGACACAGTGGCTCAACTCATTCAAGCATTTCATAACCTAAAGCCTAGTGAGCAAGCCATCGCCAATACTATATACGGTCTAGGTAAGCTGGCCGAACAAGATTTAGTAGCAAATATCCACAGAGCCACACTGGCTGACGCAGTGGTTCAACTCATCCAAGCGCTGCAGAAACTAAAGCCTAATGCACAAGACATTGCCAATACGATACACGGTATGGGTAAGCTGGCTGAAAAAGATTTAGTACCCGCCACCTACAGAGCCATACTGGCTGATGCGGTGATTCAACTCATCCAAGCATTTCATAACCTAAAGCCTAGTGAGCAAAATATTGCCAATACGATACACGGTATGGGTAAGCTGGCCGAAAGAGACTTAATACCAAATATCCATAGAGCCATACTGGCTGGCGTAGTGGTTCAACTCACCCAAAAGCTTCTGGGTAAGGATAAACAACCTAATGAGCAAGAAATTGCCAATACGCTATATGGTATGGGTAAGCTGGTCGAACAAGACTTAATACCAAATAGCCACAGCGCCATACTGGCTGACACGGTAGTTCAACTCATCCAAGCGTTGCAGACACTAAAGCCTAATGCGCAAGACATTGCCAATACGATACACGCGCTGGCTAAGTTGGCCGAAAGAGATTTAGTACCAGGCACTCACAGAGCGCTATTGGCTGACACAGTGATTCAACTCATTCAAGCGCTGCAGACACTAAAGCCTAATGCGCAAGACATTGCCAATACGATACATGCGCTGGCTAAGCTAGCCGAAAAAGATTTAGTACCAAACACCTACAGAGCTATACTGGCTGAACCACTAATTAAGTTCACCCAAGCGTTACAGAAGAAACAGCCTAATACGCAAGAGATTGCCAATACAATACACAGCCTAGGCAACCTGGCGAAAAAAAAACTATTAACCGTACCCACTGATTTATCATTAGCCACCCAGGCCTTGCTGAGGCGCTTGTATATGCAGCTGCTCTATGACAAAAATAGGCGGCGCAGTATACACATTTATCACCTGACCAGTAGCTTAACCGGATATGACCAGTTATTGTGCGCACGGGAGCCTCAACGCTTTTCAAACCGTGAGCTGCAGGATTTAGCTAACTTAAGCCGTGTCGCCTTAACCTATCGGCTCAATGCCAATAAATTATATTTCATGGCCCTCACGCTGCATTCTTTGCGAGCGTACTCGACCCAGCACTTTGCGCAGCAATTTGACCAGGTGTATACCCGGCTACAGCCGCTGCTTGCTGAGCTATCGGCTGAATCAAGAGAAAAGCTCGATGCGCTTCAGGAAAGCTTACCGGCTGTGATGGAAGTAGATACCACAGCCAGCTTGCTGGCCGATGATGTGGCGCCTGTGACGCAAGTCTTTAATCTTGCCAATGCAAATGACTTAGCACAATTTAGCACGTACTTGAGCCAACAAGCACGCACTTATACGGATAATGAAACCGTAGCCATTACCATCAAATCCGTGGCGGTTATCAACAGCCTGGGCGCGTATACCAACCAAGCGGTAGCGGCGAATCAATGCTTAGGCTATTACGAGGGCGATATCATCCGAGATGTCTTAGCGGTTAAAAACTCACGCTATGCCTATGATAGAGAAGATGGCTATTACGTCGATGCCACTAAAAAATGTAACTGGACGGTCTTTATCAACCACTCGCCCATACCCAATGCGGTGGTGCGTTATGAAGGAATGGGTAGCCAACGCAAGATTGGCATTTACACCCTGCGCCCTTTACAAGCGGGTGAGCAGTTGCTGCTC
>JAQSXL010000072.1 GCA_029256685.1 Gammaproteobacteria bacterium
ATAGGGGTAATGCCAACACGCTGTGAATACCTCCTTGTACGCTCTATAGTTTTTCATCCTTGAAAAACAAGGTTGGCTTATACCCCTATGCCCTGGCAAGGGAAGATTATTTAATGTAAATGGTCTAATACCCTTTATCCTAAACAATGAGTTGAATGAAAGCTGGCTTAAGTAACGGCAACATGCATGAATATGTCCCTATAGCTCCAATTTTACTTATATTTAAGACAGCCTTCATTCAATGCTTTGATTAAGAGAAAGAGTATAAGAGAATGTTCTACCTTTTGTTATAAAGAAAATATTAACCATGCAAATTATTTTTATTCATGAATTGAAAGTGGAAACCATTATTGGGATACATGCCTGGGAACGCCAGCTTAAACAACTGCTATGCCTTGACTTGGAGCTGGGTTATGACATGAGTCAAGCTGTTGCCACAGATAAGGTAGAGTTTGCCGTTGATTATGCTAGCCTGACCGAAAAAATCCTGGCTTTTATACAAAGCAGCCATTTTAAATTAATTGAAACCCTGGCAGACCAAGTGATCAATTTATTGTTAAAAGAATCTGCTATTCAATGGGTACGGCTAAAGTTAACAAAACCAGGCGCATTACCACAGGCTAAGGGGGTTGGGGTCATCATTGAACGTTCTAAAGTATAAGAATGTGCATTAGACCTCATATATGAGGAGTCCATATAAGTATGTCTATTGTTCGCCTGGTTAATCTTGCTATACTAGCTTTACTATGAAAACAACCTTGACTTTACCAACGCCACCCCTTGAATTACAAGCTCGCAGCCAAGAGCTCTTGCAACTCATTAGCCAAGCCATTGCGGCTAATCAGGGAGCCATTAGTTTTGCTAACTATATGGAGCTTGCTCTATATGCCCCGAGCTTAGGCTATTATAGCGGTGGCTTAACTAAATTTGGTGAAGCGGGAGATTTTATTACCGCTCCCGAATTAAGCCCGTTATTTGGTTATTGTATAGCCAATCAATGTGCGGAAATCTTGAGCCAAACGGGTGGTCAAATTTTAGAGTTTGGCGCCGGTAGCGGTAAGTTAGCCCTAGATGTTTTAACCCATTTGGCCGAGCTTAATGCCTTACCAAACAACTATTTAATTATAGAGCCTAGTGCAGAGTTACAGCAGCGCCAGCGTCAATTACTAGCAACCAAGGCCCCGACATTACTTAAACGGGTAGCTTGGCTTAACCAATTACCCGAAAACTTTACCGGCGTGGTGTTAGCCAATGAAGTATTAGACGCCATGCCGATTCATCTATTTGAGATTGATGAGCAAGCCTTTTATGAATGTGAGGTGGGCTTGCAAAACGAGGGTTTAACTTGGCATAAAAGAATGCTGGCCCCTGATTCGGAATTGGCTAAACGTATTCTTACATTACAAAAGCACTATGGTAATGAATGGCAGCATTATGTCTCAGAAATAAGCCTAATGATTCCCGCCTGGTTAAAAAGTATTGGGCGAATGTTAAATCGTGGCGCCGTGTTCTTAATTGACTACGGATTTCCAGCGCATGAGTATTATCATCACGATAGAAATACCGGTACTTTAATGTGTCATTATCGGCATTATGCTCACTCCGATCCCTTTTATTTCCCTGGTTTACAAGATATTACGGCCCATATTGATTTTACCTTAGTGGCAGAGGGCGCAATTGAAGCGGGGCTAGAGGTCATGGGTTATACCCATCAAGCGGCATTTTTATTAAACAGTGGTTTGTTAAATGAGTTAAGTCGGTTGGCGCTGAACGATATTGAACAGTTTGCTTTAGCTCAGCAGGTCAAAAAATTAACCTTACCCCATGAAATGGGTGAGTTGTTTAAAGTGATGGCATTGGGTAAAAATATTGAGGGTGAGTTGCTTGGCTTTAGTCGCCAAGATCAGCGGCATAGGCTTTAAGGTGCGTCTCATTTTGCTTTCGGATATAGACTAAGAACAGAGAGACGTTCAAGCAACCCAAACATGCTGTAAATACCTCCTATACGCTACGACGCCGCTTCCCTGTGCCTAGGATTTGCTTATGTTTGAGGGGCTCTCTGGTTCATGAGACTTGATAAAGCAAAATGAACCACTCCTGACTTTAGAAGGGCTTTGATTTAGAGTTGCTTTTTAAGCTTAGATCACTTAGAATTCAACGTTTTTCTGTAATTCTCCTTGCCCCACTTATTACTTAGGGGGCTGGATAACCGTAAGGAGTTTCTATGAGACACTATGAAGTTGTATTTTTAGTCCATCCCGATCAAAGCGATCAGGTGCCTGGTATGATTGAACGCTACCGCGCCACTATTGAAGAAGGCAAGGGTAATATTCAGCGTTTAGAAGACTGGGGGCGCCGCCAATTAGCTTATCCAATTAATAAAGTTCACAAGGCACACTATGTGCTTATGAACATTGAATGCGGTCAAGAGGTTATAGACAACCTTGCTAATGCTTTCCGCTTCAATGATGCTGTATTACGTAACTTGATTATCCGTCGTGACCAGGCGATTACCGAAGCCTCTCCTTTGTTGAAGAGCAAAGAGGGTTATGATAGGCATGATGACCATGATTCACATGGCCAACAAGACCGGGATGAAGATTAATAAACTAAACTATACTCGCAGGGTGTGAATTCATCGGCTAAATCCGTTTGCAACACCCTAGAAAACTTAGAAGTAAAGAGTATAAAAGCTGGAGATGAATAATGTCTTATATGCGTCGTCGTAAATTTTGCCGTTTTTCTGCAACTAGCGCAGCAGAAATTGATTATAAAGATATCGTAACTTTAAAAAATTATATTACCGAAACCGGTAAAATTGTACCAAGCCGTATTACCGGTACTAAAGCTCGTTATCAACGTATGCTAACTACCGCGATTAAAAATGCGCGTTTCTTGGCTTTGTTACCTTATTGTGATCGTCATAAGTAAGCGTGACTGAATACACATACTCACAATATTTGAGCTATTTAGGTCGGTGCAAACTGAAATTGGCCATGGCCCAGCTTTAAACTTGCTGGGGCATGGTTTATATAAAGTAAATGATTTGTAGCCTGTAAAGTAGGTGAATGACGTTTAAATAACTCAGAAGCTCAAAGACGAAGAGTGTTAATGATGCGCGGCTTTTTAGAATTTATTATGCGGGGACGCAAACAGGCAATGCTGATGGCAATGCTGTTTGTGTTTGTGCCATTTCTGGGTTGGGTAAGTAGTGCTATCATTGCATTGGTTACTTTGCGCATAGGTATTTTACAAGGCCTGTTTATATTACTATGGACCACGCTACCCAGTATTGGGCTGGCTTGGACAGGTAACAGTACAAGTTTATATTTTAATGTTTTAGCCGGTACAGGCTTAACCTGGATTTTAGCGGTAATATTAAGAATAACCGTTAATTGGCGCTTAGTATTATTGGCCGCGTCTGCTATGGGTATATTAGCTGTTGGCATTGCGCATTGGGTTATTCCGGATGTGCAGGCCTGGTGGATGGCTAAACTGCAAGTCGCTGTTTCCCAGGCGAGTAAAGCGGGTGTTTTAGATATTTCAGTGGCTTCATCTTTAACTGCACTGAAACCCATTACGGCATTTTTAACTGGCACTTTAGTGGCATTCTTTTTGCTGATGGCGCTATTTAACGTTGTGATTGCTCGTTGGTGGCAAGCCATGCTTTATAATCCAGGTGGGTTAAAGAAAGAATTGTACCAACTACGGCTAGATAAGATAAGCGTCGTAGGCTTATTAACCATTACCGCGTTAGTGTTTTTCAATAACCCATTAGCACAGGATTGTTTGCCGGTGCTAATATTGCCGCTAGCATTAATAGGGCTGGCTGTAATACATGTACTGTTAGCCAATACTCGGCATAATTTGCTTTGGCTAGCTGGTTTTTATGGGTTATTAATTTTATTACTCCGGCCGGTTGCCATAATTTTAGTGATGGTTGCCGTGTTGGATAGCTTAATTGATATTCGAAAGAGATTGAAAGGGGTAGAGTAATGCAAGTCATTTTATTAGAGAAAATTAAAAATTTTGGTAGCTTAGGCGAAGAAGTATCTGTTAAACCTGGTTTTGCCAGAAATTATTTATATCCTCAAGGCAAAGCAATCCCTGCGACTAAAGTCAATATTGAGAAATTTGAGGCGCGCCGCGCTGAGTTGGAAAAAGCGGCTAATGAAAAGTTACAAGCTGCAAAAATTAAGGCAGAAAAATTAGCTAGCCTTGCTGTTATTATCGCTGCTAAAGCGGGAGATGAGGGTAGATTGTTTGGTTCGATAGGCATTCGTGATTTAGCAGAAGCCATTACCAAGGCTGGTGTAGAAGTCAATAAAAATGAAGTTGAATTAGCCGATGGCGCTATTCGTCAACTAGGTGATTATGAAATTAATATTCAACTGCACGGTGACGTCACTGTTGTTGTTAAAGTAAATGTGATTGCTGAATAATTAATTTTCCGTATGTGAAGGTGCGGTTTAGCGCTGCACCTTACTTAATCTTATGTCAAACTCAAATATAAACCCTAACCAGCGCGCTATTGATCTTATCAAAATGCCTCCGCACTCTATTGAAGCGGAGCAAGCGGTCTTGGGTGGTCTAATGCTTGATAATCAAGCCCTAGATAAAGTTGCGGCTAAAATTACCGAAGAAGATTTTTACCGCGCCGATCACCGCTTAATATACCGAATGGTTCAAGAATTGGACCGCCGTAATTCGCCTTATGATGTCTTAACCTTAGCGGAAGCGCTGAAAGGCATTAATGAATTAGACAAAGCCGGTGGCGAAATTTATTTATTTGAATTAGCCAAAAATACGCCTAGTGCCTCTAACATAGGCGCTTATGCCGATATCGTGCGTGAACGTTCGGTGGCTAGGCAATTAATTACCATTGCCAATGAAATTGCCGAGAATTCTTTTAATCCAGGCGGGCGTACTACCACAGAGTTATTGGATGAAGCAGAGCGTAAAGTTTTTGCTATCGCTGAAAAACGGGTTCATCAAGGTGGGCCTGCTAATATTCGCGAATTATTAACCAAGGCCGTGGATAGAATCGATACGCTATTTCAAGCCGATCAATCTTTCATCGGGTTACCCACAGGCTTTACCGATTTCGATGAAATGACCTCGGGTTTGCAAGGCTCCGATCTCATCATTATAGCGGGTCGCCCTTCTATGGGTAAAACCACTTACGCCATGAATATTGCTGAACATGCCGCGATTAAAGGTGATAAACCCGTTTTGGTATTTAGTATGGAAATGCCCGGCGATGCACTGGCAATGCGGATGCTATCTTCCTTAGGGAGAATCGATCAGCATAGAGTGCGTACCGGTAAATTAAATGATGAGGATTGGCCACGTATTACCTCTGCTGTTAGCATGCTGTCTGAAGCAAAGATGTTTATTGATGATACGGCAGCACTGAGCCCCGCTGAAATGCGAACGCGAGCCCGGCGTTTAGTTAAAGATCATGGACCTTTAGGTCTTATCGTGATCGATTATTTACAGTTGATGCAAATTCCTGGACATAAAGAAAACCGGACCTTGGAAATTTCAGAAATTTCTCGTTCGTTAAAGGCCTTAGCGAAAGAGTTAAATGTGCCAGTTATTGCGCTGTCACAGTTAAACCGAGCTTTAGAACAACGGGCCGATAAGCGGCCTATGATGTCTGATTTACGGGAGTCGGGCTCTATTGAGCAAGATGCGGATTTAATTATCTTTATCTACCGTGATGAAGTGTATCATGAAGATACTCCCGATAAGGGAACTGCCGAAATTATTCTGGCTAAGCATCGTAATGGTCCCATTGGTAAAGTGCGTCTAACTTTCTTCGGTCAATATACTCGGTTTGAAAATTTTATGCCGACTAATTATGGCTAATTTTGGCTTAAGCGTTATATGATAAATGGTAGACCTACTCAGGCAATTATTAATCTAGCGGCCCTTAGACATAATGTTACGCGCATCAAATATTATGCACCTGCCAGTAAAATCTTTGCTATCATTAAAGCTAATGGTTATGGACACGGCTCGGTTACAGTGGCTCAGGCCATAGCCGATAAGGTGCATGGCTTTGGGGTTGCCTGTTTAACTGAGGCCTTAACCTTAAGACAAGCCGGCATTAATCAGCGGATTTTAATTTTAGAAGGTTTTTTTAAGCCGCAAGAACTATCGTTAATTGCTGAACAAGAACTCGATATTGCGGTGCATAATTTCGAACAAATCGCGGCGCTTAATTCGTTCCGGTTTGCTAAGCCGATAAGCGTATGGCTAAAAGTGGATACCGGGATGCACCGTTTAGGTTTTCCTCTTGAGCAAGTTGAAGAGGCAGCACGTGCACTTAATCGTAACCCTAATATTCGTAAACCCATCAATTGGATGACTCATTTTTCTGATGCCGATGATCTCAATAGCCCTAAAACGACTATTCAATTGCAACGCTTTCAATATTTTTTTCAACAGGGTGGCACGGGATTAAAAACCCTGGCCAATTCTGCTGGGATTGTAGCTTGGCCTGCTAGTCATGCGGATTATGTGCGTCCGGGTATCATGTTGTATGGGGTTTCACCCCTATTGCATAAAACAGCAGCCGAGTTTGAATTAAAACCCGTCATGACGCTTTGCACCGAATTGATTGCGATTAACAAGATAAAAGCAGGGGAGGCCATTGGATACGGTGGTACCTGGACGGCCCCCGAGGATATGCGAGTAGGAATAGCGGCAATTGGCTATGGAGATGGTTATCCAGTGCATGCTAAGTCGGGTACTCCCGTACTGTTGAATGGCCAGCGCACTCAGTTGATAGGGCGGGTATCCATGGACATGTTAGCGATTGATCTGCGTACTCAACCCCAAGCAAAAATCGGTGATCCCGTTATTCTATGGGGAGATGGATTGCCCATAGAAGAAATAGCCGTTTGGGCCGATACCATTCCCTATGAGTTATTTTGCAGAGTTTCAAGGCGGGTTGAATTTAGGATTAAGGCCTAAATTCAAGTAGAAGCCGAATTGATAGCATAACCTTGATGATTTGCAAGAAATATCAAGAAGTTTTTCTTAAGGTAAAGGAAGATTGCATTTTAGGTAAGCTATTAGTATAGTCTAAATTCAATAATTATTTTCAAGCGATAAGGATCATCATGCAACTTAAACCTCTTACTGCTTCTTTAATGCTTATCTCCGGTTCATTGATGCCCCTCATAACTCTAGCCGATATTTTCCCTTATACTCCTCGGTTAAGCGTGACGGGATTAGGGGGGAGCAATGCTTCCGTCCAAGCCGATGCCTTAATCCCTCTAGTAGGTGATAATACTCAGCTAGGGTATGGCGACCTACAAGGCCGTTATGGTAAAGACGATAGTTGGAGTGGTAGTTTAGGTGCGGGTTACCGGCGTTTACTTAACAATGCTATTTGGGGTGGATATTTATTTGTCGATCGTAATGAGACGGGTTTTGGCCATCATTTTTGGTCCATAAGCCCGGGCATAGAGCGTTTAAGTGAAACTTGGGATTTCCGGTTAAACGGTTATTTGCCGGTAAATAATAAAAATTGGCAAGGGGAACCGCGGCCTGCTAATCAAGTCGGTATTCGGGATTATATTAAATTTTCAGGTCATACGGTTTCCGACCGAATGGTAACGCCTACCGAGGAAGTGGGTAAGGGCGTGGATGTGGAAGTTGGATATCATCTGGCTGAGATTCCAGGACTTATCTTGACGGGAGCTGCCTATCATTATCATTACCGCGCTACGGCTAATGTCACGGGAATAGGAGCGCGAATCGAATACCCTATTACTAAATACATTGGAGTCGTATTAAGCGATAGCTATGATAATGAGCAACGAAATCAAATAGCGGCGGGTATTAAGATAAATTTAGGTGGTGCGATAACCGATCCTAATAAGATACTTTTGAGTCAACGTTTTACCGACGAGGTTAAACGGGGTATTGGCGTATTAGGGAAGGGAACGCTAATTCCAACCCAAAATGGATTATTGGTTTCCAACCAAAATCAAGTGTTGAGCAATAAGGTATGGTTTTTTGCGCCTAAGGTAGGTTCGGGTGATGTTGTAGCCGATGGCACATTTGAACATCCCTTTATTGGGATGCAGCAAGAGGATATAAACAAGGCCGGGCAAAATGCTTGGTTATATGTGCAATCCGGTAAGTATGGTTGGCCTGAGCAAATTAATCTCCAAACCGGCCAGATTTTACAAGGACGCATAACTGACTATACCTTACCCGCTCAACAGGAACAAAGACCTTTATTCCATGGATCTGTAGGCATAATCAATCAAAATGACGTAACTATTGATTCGGTTAGGTTTAATATTGACCAAGCGCGGGATAATGATCCAACGATAGCGATTGTTAATGCTAATAATGTGTTAGTGAATAATGTATTACTACAGCAGAACTCGTTAAATAATAATCTTACCCTTAATGTAGGGATAAATAATTCGAATAATATTCTTATTAAAGACGCTGTTATAGAAAACTACGCTTTAAGTGATGAAGGTACCCAAGTCATAGGTATAAACAGTATTGCTAGCAATGTAGCTGTAGAGAATACTAAAATATATACTTACGCACAGGCTAATTCTTATGCTAGAACCATAGGTATTGCGGTAACGGGAGCGGGCAATAGTTTATCTGTACGAAATAGTACCCTATCTGTAGGCGCCGGTAGTGATGTTGAAGCTTCTGCCATAGGTATTGCAGCCGAATATGCTACCCCCAGTGTGGCTGAAAATCGGTTAACTATTGAGCATAGTACAATCAATGCTAGTGCAAGTGGGTCTGAAGCTAAGGCCTTAGCTAATGGGATTAAGATTGAAGATAATAATCAACCGGTCAAAGTTAGCATCACTCATGGCACGGTGATTGATGCGCAAGCACAGTCAACTCTTCTCGCGCAGGCTAATGGTATTTATTTTAGAGCTAGTGCCACTACAGCAGTGCCTCCGAAAAGTGAATTATACGTCGATAATACAACCATAAACAGTACCGCAATGGGCGCGCATAAAACCGAGTCTCAGGGTATTTATGCCAATACCTCGGGTCAACATTTTGAGGTTACCATAAAAGATAGCCGCCTTAAAGCCAATGCTACTTCAAACTCCACGGCGGCGGTTAGCCTGGATAATGCCACAGCAACGGCTATTCTGCTAGAGAGTCCGGTAATTCATGGCAATATAATGAATAATACTCTCATCGCTAATGCCAGTGCTAAATTTGCTAATGCCTCGGCGATGGGGCTTGAAATTAGAAAAGCATATGGGCAAGTCAATGGAATTGCTAATGATTCAGAACTTATCATTAGTGGTAATACCCTTACCGCAAAAGCGCTGAGTGAATATAAGAATGCTTATAGCGCCGGTATGTATTTAGCCGATGTCAGTACTTTTATTGCTAAAAATACCATTAATAGCCACGCACAAGGTAATTATCCCGACCTTTCAAGAGCCTATGGTATTGCGACTAATGGCCAAGCCGAAATAACCGATGATAATAGCTATAATATTAGTGGACACAATGCTATTGAAGGCACTTTTACCCATGATATGATAAAGTTTTCTTCATT
>JAQSXL010000073.1 GCA_029256685.1 Gammaproteobacteria bacterium
GGTGGTAACCTTTAAGGCCGGCCAGAAGCTTAAAACTAGAATAGAAAAAAAGCAAATGCGTCAAGCTAACTAAGTACTACCAAATTGTTAATTTTCACTAATGGGTATTAAGAAAATTAGCTGGTATGAGCTAGAGTGACTATCATTTCTTTAAAATTTACGGTATTATCTGTTTCTCTTTTTGTCGGGGCGTAGCGCAGCCTGGTAGCGCACTTGCATGGGGTGCAAGGGGTCGCTGGTTCAAATCCAGCCGTCCCGACCATTAAATAGTTTGAGCAAATATTTATTTCTACATACCAACGCGAATTCTGTTTAAGCAGCTTATCAAACAGGGGTAGAAGTCTGTTCTTCAGATGGCCCTAAGGCTTTGTAAGCTAACTATAGGAAAATTACCTAAGTTAGAAGCTAAGACATTCTTTACATACTATCTTGAGTATAAAACTACAGAGCTAACCAATTATTTAAAGGCAACTCTCTATCTATTTAAGCCAACTGCCAAATAAAGAAGTAGGCCATATCCTGAGCATGCTGCCATTAAAAATTGGCTAAGCAGGCCAAGTGTTGTAATAGCTTGAAGTGGCCACTCATATCATGATTTTATTATTTAATAGCTATGGTTTATAGCGTCCTTCTTAAGCTTATCAGCGTGCAAGATTTTAGCTGAACTTGTCGGTAAAGGTTAATAGGTAAAAGTTAAATTGAGCCTATTTTGATTTGCATTTATGCAAAAGATGCACTAGGCTTAGCGCATCTTAAAGATATAGCCTTTAAGAATTGGAAATAAAAAAAATGATTTTTTTTAAATAAGGAGTTTTTATGTCAGTTAAACCAGTTAAAATCGAGCTTGCTTTTACCAATGTTTCTACCAACTATGACTGTAGTATCGATCTAGATAACAGCGATGGTACGGTCGTGTGGAGTATGGGCGATAACGCTTCTGGCGCCAACTCAAAGGGTATGCAGTGGAGTGTCGATAGCGGTAGCTTACCTTTGAGTAAAGTACAGATATCTGGTAGCAAACTTACTTTTAAAACTGAACCTGCCAGTGGCGGTAGCGATAAGCTGGTTTCATTTAATCTTGATGCCTATATTGTGCCTAAAGATGCTTCTACTACAAGTTTTTATGGTACAGCGACATTAAATGACGAGTGTCAAATTACCGTTGATATCGATGGAATCGAGAATCCCACCTGGACCACTGGATCTATCAGTGGTAATTGGTAGTAAATAGTAAATTCGCAATACGTTAACTAGATTTTTTTAAAATAATACAAGGAGTTATTTATGTCTAACGTTCAAAATAAAGCTGAAACTGCAACTCATTACTACGTGCCTATTTCACTGCGTTTTAAAAATTTGGCGACCAATACCAATGCCTCTATTAATTTAGGTAAGTCAAAGACACCCGTGTCCTGGAGCTTTGGTGAAGATTTTACCAATGCTGACGGTTTTAGATTATCGGTTGGTTCAGGTGCATTACCTTTACAAAGCATCAGAATGGTGGGCCAGACCCTAGCCCTGGCAGTAAATTCGACCAGTCGAGACAACGAATTTATTAATTTTAATTTAAATGCTTATCTACTAGTAGAGAGTGAAGCTGACAAAGGCTCATTGTTTGGCAGCGCTAGCTTAAATCCAACGTGTAAGATTGAAGTCGTGATCGGTGATACGGAATGTCCTACTTGGACAAACGGTTCAATTTCAGGCGATTGGACTCGCTAAGCTTAACCTGATAGGAATGATTAGCTGACTAAATGGCTAATCATTCCTGTCATCAAAATAGTCTGTTATTCAAGGGATGTTAACTAAAAAGCGGCAAAATCATATGGATGAAGAGTTAATCAATAAAAATACCAATGACTTAACTAAATCTGAATCAAAAAACCGATTGGGGTTACAGAGCTCGGGTTTTGACTATCATTTTATCAAGTTGAACTTTGAAAATGTGAAAAGCCGTAGTAAGAGTTCTATCAGCATCAATTTTGATAGTAGTGCGCAATGGTCGGAAGGACCTAATCGTAAACAAATGACGGGAATAAAAGTTTGCGCTGCCTTGCAAAAACCTTTGTTATTAAAAAACTTTACCATGAACCGCAAAAACATCAGTTTTCAAACGTATGACCAATCCCCTGTAATAACATTGAGCGCCTTTATCGAAGCCAAAGACGAGTGTTATTTGCGTGGCCGGGTGGACTTACCGCCTAATGCCATCTTAACCATTGAGACGCTGTTTGATAGGGCATCTCTCGTTGGACTAAGCTCATTTGCCGTTTGCTTGCGTGCGCAATGAATCGTTAATTGAGTAGGTATATCATGCACAATACTTCAGCAGCGACTGTAAAGACCATTCCAGCCCATCTTAAATTTGAAAATATTGCGGTGGGTAGTAATATCAATTTAACCCTGACGTCAGGCGATGTGGGTTGGAGCATAGGACCTGATGTTCCCTATAGCGTAGGCTTAAACCTAAACATTGAAGATAAGATGCTGCGCTGCATTGCTTCTTTGGAAGTGAACTATTCTGTCTTAGCCATTACCACAGTAAGCCCAACTAATCAGCAGGGACTTGTATCCTTTTCATTATCCTTGTTTCTACAAGTTACCAATAATGCCACAAGCTTAAAAGGCCATGCAACTTTAAACGAGGAGGCTACTATTTATCCTGACATCAACGGTGTCACTGAAAGTAGCTGGCTTAACGGTGTGTTTGAGGCCACCTGGCCGCTGAGCGAGGAGAGGAGGAGACGTAGCTGATGGTCGATTTAGGACAAACGGTTTTACGCGACGTTAGTGAATCATTACGGGAGTTGATAAGAACGCATATCACCGAGTTGACGAACGACGATGCCATTTTGTTTCAGTCGCCAGGCGAATTTGAGCCAGGTAATGAGGCTAAGCTGTTGGTCTACCTTTATAATATGAGGGATAACCCCTATCTATTAAATGCACCTTCTCACTATGGGCGTAAAGCAGAAAAAACTGTCCAAACACCGGCGTCTTTGGCCATGGACCTTCTATATATGTTTGTCCCTTACGCCAAGCAGGTTGAGCTTGAGCTTATCATTGCAGATAAATTAAAAAGATTATTTTACGATATACCGGTGCTTAAAAATGATAATTTGCAAGGCAGTCTGCCAAAAACCGGTAACACAAGAATAAACATTGTGCCTGATAATCCCTCGCTGGATACCTTGCGTAATATTTGGATGGGCTTTCCTAATAAATCGCATAAGCTGACTCTCTTGTATTTACTGACACCGGTATTAATCCCCTCCTTGCTTGAAAGGCAAGTTGACCTTGTGACTCAGGTCACGCTGGATGTCAGTCCCGAACAGGCAAAAGAAGGATAGGAATCTATGCCGATAGCTTTAGCCACAATAAAACTGAGCGCAGCCGTCAAGCTCATCGATGGTTTTACGAAAACTGGATTGACTGATAAGGCAATTTGTTTTACCAAGCTGATTTTTGCATCTATCCCAGTGGCTGTGCGGGTAATTAGTGCTCAGCGTGTTTTTTTCAACCAACAATTGCAAGCGGCTACGGCCAATTTATAAACCAAGGAGAGAAGCGGGATGGCAAATAAGTACTCACATCCAGGTGTTTTTGTAGAAGAGATACCGGGAACACGGACAATAGAAGGTATATCGACGGATGTAGCCGCGTTTATCGGGGTGGCAGAAACAGGGCCGATAAATCAACCCACCTATGTGACCAGTTGGGATGATTATGCAAGAAATTTTGGTGGCTTTTTATGGAATCGTTACTTAGCCTATGCGGTCTACAGTTTTTTTAACGAGGGCGGCCGGGTCTGTTATGTGGTAAGGGCTGCGGCCAATACTGGAACGCCTGCTACCGCATCGATTCCTACGTCGGGAGGGATGACAGTCACAGCCTCAGCGACGTCAGAAGGCAGTTGGGCGAGTGACATCAGTATTTTGATCAAAAATTACTCGGGCAGCTATCCGGAAACGACCGAGTCACAGGAAGAATCTTCCATCTTCGACATCAATGTCGTCACGCCGGTGCTTACCAAAGGTGAATCAAGCCTGTCGCGCCAATTATTGTTGCTGTACGTCAGTAAAAACGGGCTTCCTACCATCGATGTGGAGGGAACCGCCTATTATGTATTAGAAAAATTCTCTGGTTTTACCGCTAATGACTTGATTGCTGATTCTAGCAGCGATGGCTTAAGCCCTTTTGAGAGTAGGATCAACGGCCTGTCCTTGTTTATCAGCATAAGCTGCACAAGGTCCTCGGATTCAGCGCCTTCCAGACCGACCAACGGCCTGATAAGACTGACGGGTGGTCAAGCAACCGATTTTAATTTTTCTGCTGCGCTCGCTGCATTGGATCTTGTGCAAGGCTTTAGTATTTTAGCGTTGCCTGATTCTGTTACTTACTCCAGTGAGAGTACTACCGATTCGGCTCAGCAAGCAGTCAACCAACGAACCCTTATCCAAACTGCATTAACAATGGTAGAGGCGCGCGGTAATGTGTTTTTTGTCGCCGATCCACCTTTTGGTCTGGCAACCAAGAGTGATAACACCGTTGACATAACTCGAGTCAAAGACTTCAAAGAAGCAACCCAAAATAGTGATTTTGCAGGTAATGCACTCAATTCGCAATACGGTGCGCTCTATTATCCTTGGCTGTGGATCAACAATCCTACCAACAGCGCGCGGATCATCATACCTCCTTCTGGGGCCGCATTGGGTTGCTATGCAGCTACCGATAACAGTATCGGCGTATTCAAAGCGCCGGCAGGTGTCAACGATGGTAAAATCAGTATCGCCGTTGATCTTGAAACGCAAGTTACCGATAAACAGCAGGACCTACTAAATCCAGCCGGTATCGACGTCATTCGCAGCTTGTTAAAATACGGTATTACCATTTGGGGCGCTCGTACCTTATCACTGGATCCAGAATGGACCTATGTCAGCGTGCGCCGTTTAATCATTTATATCGAGCAAAGTATTTATGAGAGCGTTCAATGGGTGGTGTTTGAGCCTAATGACCAGCGTTTATGGGCGACGGTAAGCCGTGATATCACCGCTTTTCTTACCCAGATCTGGCGAGCTGGTGGTTTATTTGGCGCAACACCTAACGAGGCTTTTTACATCATCTGCGACTCTTCTAACAACCCGCCTAAACTGCGAGATCAGGGGTATTTATATATTGATGTAGGCATAGCGACGGTCAAGCCAGCGGAATTTGTGGTGTTACGTGTTACCCAAAAAACGTTGATGGCTTAATGAACAGTGCTGAGATGCAAGGAGATTAATAATGGCGGCAATACAACGCATTGACCCTTACCGTAATTTTAAATTTAGAATTGAAATTGATGGTATACAAACGGTGGCTTTTTCCGAGGCTTCGATTCCAAGCTCTACCACCGAAGTAGTAAAGTATAGGGAAGGAACCGATCCTAATTTTTCCAGGAAGTTGGGCGGTTTAGTCGACTATGGCAGTGTGTCATTGAGGAAGGGGTTAACCGATTCCTTAGAACTGTATAACTGGCGAAAATTGGTTGAGGACAAGGGGCCTGGTGCTATAGGCGCTAGGAAAAATATTTCGCTGATCCTGCTTAACGAAGAAGGAGAGGACAGCGCAAGGTGGGATTTATTTAACGCCTGGCCTAGCAAGTATGAGGCCTCTGGCTTTAATGCCAGCAGTAACGACGTGATGATTGAGACCTTTGAAGTCGTGATTGAAAATATGACAAGAGTAAAATAAGGAGTTAAACGATGTCTGGCGTTTTACAAACTGAATACGAATTTGAATTACCCTTAGGTTATGTTGATCAAGAAGGCACACGGCACACCAAGGGAAAAATTCGCCTAGCGACGGCGGCTGATGAAATTTTGCCACTCAACGATGAACGGGTCAAAAAAAATGCTGCTTATCATCCGGTCATCGTGCTTTCTAGAGTCGTGATGCAATTGGGCTCGCTTACTTTTATCAATACCAAAGTAATAGAAGAGCTTTATTCCAAAGACTTTGCTTATCTGCAAGATTTATACAACCGGGTTAATCGTCATGGTGAAAATGTCATTCCGACGGTGTGTCCAAAATGTGAGCACAAGTTTAACTTGGAGCAAAACAACCTGGGGGAGGATTGACGGGGTACCCGTTGGATGTTTTATATCGGGAAATTGCTTTTTTAGGCTACCATTTGCATTGGGAATACAACACCCTTATGCAAATGGAGCATAGGGAACGGCAGCGCTGGTGTAAGGAGGTCAGTGTTATTAACCAAGAAATGAATAGCTCAACCGAGGAAACCCCGTTAACCCTTTAGGAGGATGAGGATGGCAATTATTGGCAGCAACGCAGCGCTGGCTGTAGGTCAACAGCTCACAGGCGTACAGATAGATCCCTATTTAGCCTGTAGGTTTTTTATTGAGATCGAGGGACTGATTGCCGGTAGCTTCGCTGAAGTCTCAGGACTGAACATAACCACTGAGGTTGAGATCATTCGGGAAGGAGGGGTCAATGACTTTGCCTACGTGCTACCGAAAACAACCAGTTACTCCAATATTGTACTCAAACGGGGAGTCACTAATTTTGACCTGATCTGGCAATGGTATGACGATGCCATTAATGGTAATATTAAAAGAAAGAACGGCTCTATCTACTTGTTAGATAATGCCGATTTGCCCGTCATATGGTGGAACTTTTACCACGCCTTTCCCGTGCAATGGGATGGACCCAGTTTTGATGCGGGTACAAGCTCGATAGCGACAGCTAGTTTATCGCTGGCGCACCAGGGTCTTAAACGTGCTGGTTCCGGTAGGGCTATTCTCTAGATGAAAAGGGTCAATGGTCTAACTAAAAATAAAAAGCCAGCCTGGCACAAGGGCATTATACAGCAGCCTACTAGACGGGGTTATCTATTGACCTGTTATAGTGTAGATAGTTTGCAGCGCTCACTATGGCGCAGCGGCTTTCCTAGCTTAATTTACCTTAAAAACCTAAAAGCTACTCAATACTACCTAGGCACAACGACCGCCAATACCCTACAGACACTCGTTAAACCTATTTTGAACCTCTTCTATGGTAATCCACAGTCGTTCAGTAAAACCATGAATTTATTCACCCCTAGCCTGTATCGGCAGACTAGCGTGGTTTTGGCAAAAAATACTCGGCAGGTTTTGCTCAATGTACAGGCCGACTATCGCCGGCGGCACTTTTGCACTATAAATCAATACGATGCCGCCATTAACGCGTTGCAAACCGATCGCAGCGTGTTGTTGCAAATGAGCCGACACACGCGTTTTGCCGAATGGCATGTTAAGCGCTTAGCTTATCTTGCCGATACAACCACCCGGCTTGTGAGTACTCATGCCATTGAGCGGCAGTTTGTTCAGCGCCAAAGCACAGCATTTTATGCCAGAATTACCCGTTATTTACGCTTGCAACAGCAACATTTAGCGCAAATAGCCAGGATAGAGTTTTCGTCGCTAACCCAACCTTTATCTATCAATTACAATACGCGTTTTGCAATCTCGGTTCTTAATAGGGTTTTTAACACATTTTCTGTTGATAAATGGCAACATCACCTACGCCAATATAACTTGACTCATTATAGCCCACAAATTGTAAGACCAGTAGCCATAAGCCCAGCGCGCCTTCGGACTGGTTTTAACGTTTATCCTAGCCATTTATCGGTTAGCCATGCGATAGTTTCTAATCCGCGGGTCCTGCAACAAGCAGGGGCTACTGTGTCACGGGTAAACCTGGTTGTTAAACACAATAAAAATCTACAATACACCCAATTGCAGCAGAAGCTAGAGCAAATCTCAGTTAAGATGGCAGAACCCGTCACTCCAGCCGTTAACAAGTCTGATACCGAGCGAGTTGTTACTGCTATGCAGCAGCCCTTGCAGCCGTTCACTAAGGAATTACCGCAACTGGCTGATGCTGTCTATAAATTGATCGTTAAGCGGGTTGCAATAGAAAAAGAAAGGAAAGGATTACGTTAATGTTGGAAAAGGCAAAAATAGTGGTGCTGGAAACGCGACAGGAAATTCCCGTCATGTATAATCCAACTGAGCTTAGCGACAGCCGCAGTATGGTGTTCAGTGGCGAAGGCGCTAACATTCAGTTTCACCGTACCCAACAAGATAATCTGACCGTCTCATTGATCTTCGATACCTATGAAAAAGGCAGTGACGTACGCAATGAGACGCGTAAAATCGCCCAATTGGTCGAACCCACGCAGGGCAACGGCGATAGAAAAAGTCCGCCGGTTTGCCTGTTTAGCTGGTCTACCATTTGGTTTAAAGGCATTTTGATTAAACTAGAGCAGAAATTCACGCTGTTTTTAAGTTCGGGCATTCCGGTACGGGCGCAGCTGACCGCTACCTTTAAGTCGGTATTGACGGAAAAAGAAGACCTTAGAGCGCAAGGTTATTGGAACTGTCGCAGACTCTGGGTAGTTAAGGCTAACGACCGTTTGGATACACTGGCCTATGCTGCGTTGGGCGACTGTAATCTCTGGCTGTTGATAGCCAAGGAAAATAATATAACCAATCCCCTGACCTTTCCGGCTAAAACCGATATTGGTAAAATCATCATTATACCCGATACACACTATGCAAACTAAATTAAAGACTAGCGGTTATCGAATTCTCATCAATGGTAAGCCATTACCAGCTAATTTTATCAGCTTGATCACTCAGATCAGTGTACAGCAAGAGCTTAACGTGCCCAGTATGTTCACCATTTCTCTGACCGACTTGAGTTTTAACCAACCGGGCTGGCAAGGTATAGAATTGGATACTTTTAAACCCGGTGATATCATTAGCATTGCCATGGGTATCGAGCACTATGAAACCTTGTTCATAGGCCAGATCACAGCGCTTGAACCCAGTTTTTCTAATGAAGCAATGCTCGAAGTTAGAGGCTATGACTGTATGTATTGGCTAAAGTTTGGTAAATATAGTCGAAGCTTTATTAAAAAAACCGACGGTGAAATAGTCGCGCAGATAGCTAAAGAGGTAGGTATCGACGTACAGGTTGAAAATACGCCTCTAGTCAATGCCTATGTGTTGCAAAATGACCAAAGCAATTACGATTTTTTATTACAAAGACTGGCTCAGATCAACTACGAAATGCTGGTGGACGGTAAAAAATTAATATTTCGCTCGTCTCAGGAAGGCATGACACCGGTTAAAGAATTACGTTATCCTGCTGAGGTGAGCGATTTAAATTTACGACTTAAGGTATCGACCGAAGGTAATAAGCTGACAGTTGTAGGCTGGGACGTTGGCAAAAAGCAAGTGGTCAAGGCAGAGGTGGACTCACCTAGCACTAAGGCTAAAATGGGCGGGCAAGCAACTGGCGATAGCCTGGCGAGCAGGG
>JAQSXL010000074.1 GCA_029256685.1 Gammaproteobacteria bacterium
CGCCTCTGCGAAAAAACATTATTCGGCTGTTTGGGCCAACCGCCTGTCGGCTTTATGGCCTAATTATTGAAAATACAGCCGGGGGGCTATAAATGTGGGTATTATACAAGAATTAGTATTTTTCTTGAATTCCTATTTTTGCTAGCCGTTTTAGTACTCTGTTAGAAAGTCACTTTATTCACAAGGAAACTAGCTAATGAATAAACAACCGGTCTGGCTGCATACCTTAGATGTGCAACAAAAGTATCCGCCACTTAAAACGTCATTGGACATTGATATTCTTATTGTGGGTGCTGGTATTACAGGACTTACTGCCGCGATTCAACTTAAACAAAGTAATAAGAGTATTGCGGTGATCGATGCGCATACTATTGGCAGTGGTACCACAGGTTCTTCAACCGCTAATTTATATGTACCTGTGCAAAACTATTATCATCAAATTGCTGCTAAGTTTAATTGGCAAGTGGCAAGTCAGGTTGCTCAATCCCGTAAAGCGGCAATAGATTATATTGAACAGTTAATTAGCCAATACAATATTAACTGTTCTTTCCAACGCAGACCCTGGTATATGTTTACTAAGTTGCCAGAAAATA
This sequence comes from Gammaproteobacteria bacterium, assembly GCA_029256685.1. Taxonomy (GTDB): domain Bacteria; phylum Pseudomonadota; class Gammaproteobacteria; order JAQSXL01; family JAQSXL01; genus JAQSXL01. Next base: position 594 of record JAQSXL010000074.1, read on the forward strand.
GGTTAACCATAGAGCGCGAGTTTGCCGCATTAACCTACTGTGATATGCCGGTGGATTTTACCCATGACCTACCCTTAACAAAGCCATTTACTAAGGCTATTAAGTTAGATAATCAAGCTCGTTTTAATCCCTTGCGCTATTTATACGGCCTGGCTGAGGTACTGGTGAAAAATGGTGAACGAATCTATGAGCAGACCCCCATTGTAAGTCATAAGGAATATAAAGATTACTGTGTGATAGAGACTCCAACAGCAACCATTAAAGCCCGTAAATTGCTGCTTGCCACCCATATCCCCGTGGGATTTAATTTTTTACAACTGAAGGTTTATCCTTATCGCAGCTATGCCGTTGCCGCAAGGCTAGCCCAAGATAAGTATCCTAATGGCGTTATTTGGGACATTGATAGCCCACATTTTTCTATCAGTTCGCATAGTATCACAGGAGAGGCCCTCGATTTACTTATATTAGCGGGTAATCACCATAAGACCGGCCAGGCCAAGCATTGCTGTCACAAGAAACAGCAGCAAATAGTAGAAGCCTATCTAAAAACTCATTTTGATGTGGCCAGCATCGATTATGAATGGTCGGCTCAGCATTATCAATCAGCCGATGGTCTTCCCTATATCGGGCTAGCAAGCCGTTTCAGTAAAAATACCTATGTCGCAACCGGTTATGCAACCGATGGCTTAACCTATGGTACTATAGCAGGTATACTATTGGCCGATAAGGTACAAGCTAAGGTTAACCCTTGGGCTGATATTTATAAAACCACTCGCTTTACTCCACTAGCTTCTGCGGTCAAATTTACTAAAGAAAATCTCAATGTTTTAACCCATTATTTAGCCGATTACCCCGGTAATGTTGAATCGCAGGATTATCTAGCCATCAAACCGGGTGAGGGAAAAATTATTGAAGAACAGGGTGAGAAATGGGCAGTTCATAGGGATGAAAATAACCAGCTTCATAGAGTTTCTGCCATCTGCACCCATATGAAATGTCTTGTAAAATGGAATGATGCAGAAAAAACCTGGGATTGCCCTTGCCATGGCAGCCGTTTTACCATAGATGGGGAAATTATCGAAGGCCCCGCATTAACCCCTTTAAAGAAAAAACTTTTTCACAGAGGAGAGGAACCGGTATGAATAAGATAAGCATTTTATTTTTAAGTGCCGCCGCCCCATTGGGACTAACCTTACTGTTGTACGTGCTTAAAAATAAAAATACGCCTAAGGCCTTAGTATTCAGTCATGGTTTGCTTGCTACCCTAGGTTTACTGGCGCTGGTTATTTATGCACTCGTTCGCAATACTCAATTATTAACACCGGCCTTGCTTTTGTTGCTGGCAGCCGTGGGGGGCTTTATGCTAGCTTGGCGAGATCTGCTGGGTTTATCGGTGCCAAAGTGGTTAGCGGCAGGCCATGGCATAATCGCATTGATAGGAGTGGCCCTATTATTAGGATGAGGTTAACTATTATAGGGATGTTCTACAACCTTCGTTAATACTAACCCATTGTAAACAGACCCCAATGTAATAGATAAAGAAAAATTGCGGGCAAAATTTATTTCAGGCTTAGTTTCGGCTAATGGCGAATTATTAAATAAGGGCTTAAGTTTAGCAGAAAATATGGTTAAATTTGATAAACGTACTCAACAACAATTGTTAGAAATATTTAAATATCTCCAGCAGTCATTAAATCCAACGTTTAGCGGTGAAGATAACAAAAGTTTAAGCAAATTAAAGTCTCAGTTTGAACTATTGCTAAATAATCCGCAAATTATAGAAAAACTTGAGTATAATTCGATTGAAAATAAGCAAATATCTGCTCCAGGAGATTCACTAACCTCTGATTATACAAAGCCAGTTCAGGAAAAATCCATGTTCTTAATGCCAACTTTCTCATTGTTTTTTACGCCAATTGAGCAGCAAGAAGTTAAAGTTATGTCTAGTAAAAATCTTGATGAAGGGCAGTATAACAATGAGTATATTGCTGAGAAAAACTGCTATAGCTTATTTCAAATGTAGTAAATAGTGCACTAAATTGCCAACTTTTGTTGATGGATTATTAAATGTACGTATAGCTCCTTGAATTTGATGTTCTTTATTTAGTTTTTTTACATTTTTATATGCATCTTCAATTTTATGGGAGGTTTTTTCGTATATTCCTCGGGTTCCTTTATTATAAGGCATACATGAGTTAAGCCTTTTTATTACCTCCTTTGCGGTCATTTGGCCACTAGTATAGGTATGATGAAGTAATAACCAGATTTCAAAGCAGGGAACAGATACGATGGCTTCAAAAATTACTTTTTCTTCGTGCATGTTTTTCAAGGAAGTCTCTGCTATTTTATTGATTGCAGCTAAGAAGCCTTGATGATTATCCTGATCAAAAACGCAATATATCCTATCCCAGTTTTGGGTTTTATTAAATTCGGCAATTGCAAAATTAACTACGTTTAGTGGATCTGAACCATAAGAGGAATCCTTAATCCGAATATTAGCAGTACTGAGCCTTTTAGAAATGCGAATTTCCTCGAAGTAGTTTGGCTCGGTTTTTTCACCCTCGCATATGATAAGAATTTTTTCATATTGCGTTCTGAAAGGTGCTCGCCGAGCAAGCTCCCTAGAAGATCGAATTCGATTTCTATGATTCTTAGCCATTATAATTATTGAGTTTCATTGAATTTAAATTCATCTAAAAATGGGATTGCTCCATAACGCCCTTCAAGATAGCCTTTTTCCAAGGCCTCATTTTTTCTTGGACTAAAGTCAGTCAAGGGATATAAACGAGAAGCTTGACGACTATCTTTTTCCACCAACCATATTTGATCGCGCCTAAACAAATTATTATTTAGCAAGCTACTGTTATGAGTGGTGAAAATAAGTTGCGCTCCCTTAGGATTTGAATCCTTATTATGGAATTGATTAATAATAAAGCGCAACAGTAAGGGATGCAGGCTAGATTCAAGCTCATCAAAAATAAGAATTTGACCTTGTTCTAAGGTCCTAATGATAGGTTCAGCTAGCGCAAATAAGCGCTGAGTTCCATGGGATTCTTCACTTAAATCAAAAAAAATATTTAAAGATGTATCACCATCTTGAATTTTATGTAGGATTTGAATATTTCTAACTTGTTCGATCTCTTCCCACATTTTTTTGTCACCTAAAAATGCTTTGTGATTGGCAATCAAAGTTTCCGCAGGCTTTTCTTCTCTAGTGATCTTTATATCTGCAATACTGATATCGGCGGCATTCATAAAATCTAAAATTAACTTTTTTCCTTTTATCGATGAAGCCATTCGGGTAGAAAAAAAAGGATTTATGCCTTGATTTAGATTAGTAACCAGTTTATAAACTATCCAGTGATAGATTGGTTTTAAGGCCTCACTATTTAATTGAACCGCAGTGGAAAGAAATAAGGCATTATTACGGGTTGATTGGGCCCAAAGTTCCTTTTTTCCAGAAAAATGTGAGCTAAACTTATACGTATATTTTTGAGTTTCTATATTATATTCGCGCTCAAACCAAGCTTGAGGTCTTTGAGTTTTATATACTAATAGCCATTCTGCTTCAATTTTTTCATGAGTAATCGCAAAACCATATTGGTAGCGAATTTTATCTTCAATAAAGGTAATTTCGAATTCTGCAGGTTGGGTTACTAACGAGCGATCGAGCTTAAAAGGTTGATAATTAAAGTTTTCTCCTTCCTGCATTTCGGTTGCAGATTCATGAACTATTTTTTGCATAAAGGATAAGGCAGCAATGAGATTAGATTTTCCACTGGCATTAGCCCCATATATCACTATGCTTTTGAGCAAATTAAATACAGGGTTTCCTGGTAATTGAATACAGCGTGAATCTTCAAGATCATCTTTATTGGCAACCATACTCAAGATTTGAGTATCCTTAATAGATCTAAAATTAGTAACTCGAAATTCAATTAGCATAATGATATAAAATATATAAATAAAATAAAATTTTGCAAAATAAATTCGAAATTTAAATTTATTTTGTATGTTATTACATTTTAGGCCACAAATTTAGATTGTCAATGGAAACAACTTAAGTTGCTTTGAGGAATTATAGAATATGAATAAGCGGAAACAAAAAGCCCACCCAAAGGTAGGCTCAGATTAAAAATTAATCATCCCAGCTCAAAGCACCACCGGTTTGATATTCAATAACGCGGGTTTCAAAGAAATTTTTCTCTTTTTTCAGATCCATGATTTCACTCATCCATGGGAAGGGATTCGTTGCACCTGGATATTGCTCGGCCAAGCCAATCTGTGCTAAACGGCGGTTGGCGATGAACTGTAGATATTCCTTCATCATGGTCGCATTCATACCTAAAATACCGCGGGGCATGGTATCTAGCGCATATTGATATTCAAGCTCTGTACCTTCCTTAATAAGATCAATCATTTCTTGCTGGAAGGTGGGTGTCCACAAGTGTGGATTTTCAATTTTGATTTGATTAATAACATCAATCCCAAAGTTCATATGCATGGATTCGTCACGCAAAATGTATTGAAGCTGCTCGGCGGTTCCCGTCATTTTGTTACGACGTCCCATCGATAAAATTTGGGTAAAACCCACATAGAAAAAGATACCTTCAAAAACCACATAGAAGGCGATTAAGTCACGTAATAAACGTTGATCGTCCTCTGGGGTACCGGTTTGGAAGGTAGGATCACCTAAACTTTGGGTATATTTTAAGGACCACACCGCCTTGCGGGCTACCGAAGGTAATTCGCGGTACATATTGAAAACTTCCGCTTCGTCCATGCCTAAGCTTTCTACCACATACTGATAGGCATGCGTATGTAAGGCCTCTTCAAAGGATTGGCGTAACAAGTACTGACGGCACTCGGGATTAGTAATATGTCTATAAACTGCAAGCACTAGGTTATTAGCAACCAATGAGTCGGCAGTTGAGAAAAAGCCTAAGTTACGTTTAATGATAGTGCGTTCATCTTCGGTTAAACCATTAGGATCTTTCCAAAGGGCAATATCGGCTGACATATTAATTTCATTAGGCATCCAATGGTTAGCGCAGGCCGCTAAATACTTATCCCAGGCCCAGTGGTATTTAAAAGGCACTAATTGATTTAAATCCGCACGACAATTAATGATTTGTTTATCATCTACTTGAATGCGGGCCGCTCCCATTTCAATGCTTTCTAAGCCCGTGGCACCACCGGCAGACGCTTCGGTAAAGTCTAAGGTTGACATAATTCTTTCTCCACTTTCATCACTTCAAATATTTTACTTGAGGAACGCATTAGTTTTTACCTCTACTACTGGCATGACTCGCAACTTGGATCGTCAATCGGGCATATTTTAGGGGCAAGATCAACTTTAACTGCATTCAGGGTGCCTTGGTTAACCGTTGATTTTTCAGTACCCGTTGCACCTAATGTACGTAGGTAATAAGTGGTTTTTAAGCCACGCAGCCAAGCTAAGCGGTAAAGTTCATCTAGTTTTTTACCCGATGGCTGAGCCATGTATAAATTCAGGGATTGCGCCTGATCGATCCATTTCTGACGCCGGGAAGCGGCTTCAATCAACCATTGTGGATCGAGTTCAAACGCTGTGGCGTAACGCGCTTTAATTTCTAGCGGTACTCTGTCTATAGGTTGTACACTACCATCATAGTATTTCAGGTCGTTGACCATGACCTCATCCCACAAACCCGCCTGTTTAAGATCGTGAACTAAATAGGGGTTAACCACGGTGAATTCACCGGATAAATTGGACTTAACATATAAATTCTGATAAGTCGGTTCAATCGATTGCGATACGCCACAAATATTGGAAATTGTAGCGGTAGGTGCAATGGCCATGACATTGGAGTTACGCATACCGACTGTTTTAACCCGTTTGCGTAATTTATTCCAATCTAAGGTTTGACCCCGATCTTGCTCTAAATATTTACCGCGAGCTTGTTGTAAAAGTTCGATAGAATCAATCGGCAGCACACCTTTACTCCAGAGCGAACCTTCAAAACTTTGATAAGTACCACGTTCTGCCGCTAAATCACTAGAAGCCTCAATAGCAAAGTAACTGATTAATTCCATTGAATGATCGGCAAATTCCACGGCTTGTGACGAACTGTAAGAGATACCCATTTTATATAAGGCATCTTGGAAGCCCATAATACCTAAACCAATCGGTCTATGTTGTAAATTAGAGCGGCGAGCCTGTGGTACCGAGTAATAGTTAATATCAATTACATTATCCAACATACGGATGGCCGTGTGAACGGTTTGCCGTAATTTAGCTTTATTGAGCTGACCATTTTCAATGTGGGCGGGTAAATTAATGCTGCCTAAGTTACATACCGCAATCTCTTCCGCTGAAGTATTGAGCGTTATCTCGGTGCAGAGATTAGAGCTATGCACTACGCCTATATGTTGCTGAGGCGAGCGTAAGTTACAGGGATCTTTGAAGGTGATCCAAGGATGGCCTGTTTCAAATATTAAAGATAACATTTTACGCCATAATTTAACGGCAGACATTTTCTTAAAGTTGCGGATTTCGCCCGTAACAGTTTGAGCTTCATAGGTTGTATAGGCTTCCTTGAATTGGCGGCCATAAATATCATGTAAATTAGGCACATCATCTGGCGAGAAGAGTGTCCACTCACCATCTTCGGCAACCCGTTCAATAAATAGATCGGGGATCCAATTAGCCGTATTCATATCATGGGTACGACGGCGTTCGTCACCGGTGTTTTTCCGGGATTCTAGAAACTCTTCGATATCTAAGTGCCAAGTTTCTAAATAAGCACATCCGGCACCTTTGCGTTTACCGCCTTGGTTAACTGCAACTAAGGTATCATTGGCGACTTTTAAGAAAGGCATAACACCTTGTGATTTGCCGTTAGTGCCTTTAATACGGGAACCCATAGCTCGCACAGGTGTCCAGTCATTGCCAAGGCCACCGGCAAATTTTGATAATAAAGCATTATCTTTAATGGCACTGAAAATAGCGTCTAGATCATCGGGTACGGTGGTTAAGAAACAGCTTGATAACTGAGGTCTTAAGGTACCGGAGTTAAATAAAGTAGGAGTTGAACTCATATAATCTTGTGAAGAAAGCAAATTATAGAATTCAATCGCCCGCTCGGTACGGTTTTTCTCTTCAATGGCTAATCCCATGGCTACACGCATTAAAAAGACCTGTGGTAATTCAAAGCGCTTGCCCATTGAGTGCAGAAAATAGCGATCATAGAGGGTTTGTAAACCCAGGTAAGTATAATTTAGGTCGCGCTCGGGTTTAAGCGCTTGGCCCAAGGCTGCTAAATCAAACTCAAGTAATTGAGGGTCTAGCAATTTAAGCTCAATTGCTCGGCTAAGAAAGCGCTTGAAATAGTCTGGGTAAAATCCGGCCATTTCTTGATAAGTAGCGCTTTCTTTCAAGTTTAAAAACTGCAAGGCTTCGCTACGTAGCTCATCTAGCAATAAACGTGCGGCTACATAAGTATAGTTAGGTTCTTTTTCAACCAGAGGGCGAGTTGAGATAATGAGCGCTTTGCTCACTTCAAGTGCAGGAATTCCATCGTATAAATTACGTAAGGTATCTTGAATGATCTGTTCTGCCTTAACGTCAGCTAAATCTTGGCAGGCTTCGTTAACAATGGTCTTTATTCTGTCAATATCCAGAGGTTGACGCTGTCCATCGTGCAGGGTAACGTGAATAATATTTTGTTGTTCTGCCGTTTGTTTAGCCTCGGTAGCTCTGGCTCTACGGCGCTCTTCGCGGTATAACACGTAAGCACGTGCTACCTTATGCTGGCCATCGCGCATTAAAACTAATTCAACTTGATCTTGAATATCCTCAATGTGCATGGTGCCCCCGTCTGGCATTCGGCGCTGGAAGGCATCGCTAATTTGGCGAGTTAAACGGGCTACGGTGTCATGAATACGGCTTGAGGCGGCGGCATTTCCACCTTCAACCGCTAGAAAGGCCTTAGTCATAGCGACTGCAATTTTAGAATCATCGTAAGGCGTTACTTTGCCATTACGGCGAATAACTTTAAGATGACCTGGTTCGGTAGCTTGAATGGCAAAATCGGATGTTAAATCATTAAGCGTAGGTTCGGTTCTACGGTCTATGTCGGCTAAAATTTTGGGTTGCATGTTTTCTCCAGGAAAATGAGCTATATACAATATATTGATGTTTTGTTGTCTGTAACTACAAGATAATGCGTTTTTTGCCAAAATGCAAGCCAATAAATTGGGGGCAATCTGTGGATAAGCTGTGGATCATGCTAAACTTAAAAAATAGTCACGTTTAGATAATATGACTAATAAGTACCTAAGCATCTCCCATTAAAAGGGTATAACTCCCTAGTAAACTCAAATAGAACCCCACAATTAATTAAGCTAAATTTTAGCTAAGCCTACTGAAGTTCAAAAAGATTAGTCAAGCGGGGAATAAGTAAACCCTTTGCCGCAAGGATGCGGCGACGGAGCCTACAGGGAGGTATTGACGGCGCGTTTACGTTTCTCCGTTTGACTAATCTAACACACCTCTTACTTAGCTAAAATTTAGCTTAACTACTCTTAATACGACACACGAGTTCAAGTTTGCAAAACTCACAGGCTTGTTTGTCTTTGGGGGCGATTGTGGCATCGCCGGCTAAAAATTGTGCTGCAAGCTCTTCGAGTAGCTTTTGCCAGTTAGCTTGCAAA
>JAQSXL010000075.1 GCA_029256685.1 Gammaproteobacteria bacterium
TAACCTTAATTGAGGGCTGGAATAGTCAGCAGATATTAGCCGCCCTGGCTAATAAATCAGCCATAACCCATACCTTAGCCGGGCTAAATTCGGCTGAAATAAAAGGGCGCTTAGGGATTAAAGAGCCTAATCTTGAGGGCTTATTTTACCCGGATACCTACCATTTTGTTAAAGGTACTACCGATCTAGCATTTTTGTTACGCGCCTATACGACCCTGCAAAATTACTTACAAGCTGAATGGGCGGCTAGGCAAGCTAATTTACCCTATCAAACTCCTTATCAGGCGCTCATTGCTGCTTCATTAATTGAAAAAGAGGCAAAACTCAGGGAAGAGCGTCCTTTAATTAGCGGGATTATCGTTAAACGTTTACAGAACAACATGCGGTTACAGATAGACGCCTCTGTTATCTATGGCCTAGGTGAAAATTATACCGGTAAATTACGCAGGCGTGATATGCAGATAGACACGCCTTATAATACTTACTTATATAAGGGGCTGCCACCTACCCCTATTGCCATCCCAAGCCTGGCTTCAATTCATGCGGCCTTGCACCCCGTGATTACCGATAATATTTTTTATGTGTCGCGGGGGGATGGTGGGCACTACTTTTCAGCTGATTTAGCCAATCATAATAAGGCCATCCAGCAGTTTTTGCTTAAAAAACCAGCCCAACAGATTTTAATGCTATCAGGCGATTATTCAATGAATCTCTTTAATATTAATGGCTCAACCAATAAGTTTTGTGCGGCTAGAATCAACTGATTGCGTAGCAGTACTAGCGGATTGAATGTCATTAATTACATTACCTACCTGGTAATTTAATGGCTGTAAACAGCTAGAGTCTTCAGATTTTAAATGGTGTTGTGCCTCTGATTTACGTTTTTCAACCGGCTGCCAGAAATTACATAGCTTAGCTTTGACCTGGTTACGCGTCAAATTTTTGCAAGTAGTAAGGCAATTTTTTTCACGTTTTCGCAATTCCGCATCGCTGTTTTTGCTAGCAGATCCTGAAAACAAACCGCTGTTTTTGACTAAGCTAACATGTAATTCACGTCCAGAAGCAGCACTGCCTTGAGGCGTCATAGGAAATTGGTCGGTTAAGGCTTGCTCAAAGGTTAAGCTGCCATTTTCAATATTTTCTAATACCAAGGGATGGGATGCAAACGAAGCGCGATTGCGTATTCCCTCTATCATAAATAAACAAATTGAAAAATCGCAGAGGAATTGTAAAAAAGTAATTTTTATGGGGACAGGTAATGAACTCTCAGCAATCAATTGTAAATTGCCATTAAGAGTAGCAATAACCAGCCGAGCTATTTGTTGATCGCTAAACTCTTTATCCAAATGTTGCTGGAAAGATTTTAGACGAGCAGCCGCTGTTTTATAAGAAGTAAAGGCTTGAACTAAGGGATCAATCACGCCATAGGTGGTTAGTTCATAAGTTACACTGGTTTTGCCAAATCCCTTTAATGGATAATGAAAACAATAGGTGTTTCCCCAAATGGAGGTTTCAGAAGAAGGAATTAATGAACTTCGATCAGACTGATTCTTTAGCTTTTGATTTTTTATAGTGGGTTTTAAAAAAACCTCCAGCGCTAAGAATTTGTAAATTCGCCTTAGAGACCGCTCGGTTAATTTAAAGGCGGCAAATAATTCGGCGCTATTGGTAATTTTATTAAACTTATAATTAGCCGGAAAAACCGTTTTATAAGCAAATTTATTAGCCTGAATTTCGGTAGCCGGAACCATGACTAAGTGAAGCTTAGTATTCCTCATTTTAAATAAGGCATTCATGAGTAAGCTCGGTGCCTTAGCAATAATCTCGTCTCTATTTTTAAGCCCGGGATGGTCAAATAAGAAATAACCGTTACTCACGTTCCAGTCGTAAAATAAACAAATGAGAATATTTTTAAGCTCACTCAGCAAATTACGTTTTGATTCTGGCGGTAATCGTAACAAATCAAATTTATTATCCTGCTTAGGATAATAAATGGAGAGCAGATTGCTAAATAGTTTATCTGTTAAATCTAATTGGGTTAACGGTTTCTTTTGGATGTCTTTTATAAATGTGTCAAAATTGCTTTTAATACGGTTAAGTTTTAGGTTTAACAACCGATTTTTAAGATTCTCATTTATGGCATTTTGCCAAGCTTGACCTTTGTGTTTAAATAACGAGTTTGCTAAATCCGCTTCTATAGATTGAAAAAAATCATTTAAGAAACGATCGTATTTAAGATTCTCGGCAAGGCCATTAAAGATAGTGCCCTTTACGTTAAGTATTTTATTTTGTGTAATAGTTGCTCTTAAGTTGCTCTCAAGTTCGATATATACAACCTCTAGTAAATTATTGTGGGCATGTTTAAAGTGTTCATTCGAGACATTAATCGTTGCGGGTAGCGGATCGGGTAAATCAATTTTATCCTTTACATACCAAAAAAAGGCATCGGTTAACTCGTCATGGCAGTAGAGTTTAGCTAAATAATCCTTAATAAAATCGGTAAGGGGAAAAAGCTGATCAGTATGATCCTTTCTATTGAAATATTCGCGAGATATGTTTTTTAAAAGATCTAGTTTGAGAGCTTCGGCTCTATGATTCGTTTTAATATCGTCAATAAGCGCTAAGACCAATATTTTGTCATCATAAAGCTTAGAAAATATCTCAGAGCAAACTGTAATAAGGCACTCGTCTAGCCATGATGTAAGAGTGGTTTTCCAATTTTTAGTTTGAGCAAGGAAAGCTTCTGGTAAATGCTTGGGTAAATAAAGCGCTTTCCATTCCTGATAGACCTCTTTATTAAATTTGGAGCCTTGCCAAAGTTCTTCACCCAGCTCATGCAAAAAACGAAGTTTTTCTTCATCGGAAAGTTCCTGAATTTTTTTTTCATCCATCTTTTTTATCCTACCTTCTGAATTTAAAAATGTTTTGTGAAAATTATTATTAAAACCTTTAATAAGGGAAGCTTATTTAAGGGCAAGGGATTTAAGTTTACAGTGACCTTGCGCATCGCGTTTAGTCAATGCAACGCTAATATGTAAATCCGGGCGAGACGCCTCATTTTTGGAGGGGAATTGTTCAACAAGCCGTTTTATCTCGGATGATTCAATGCCTAGTACATACCAAATATTATGCGTTATAGTTTGTTTGACTTCTTTAGTTAACATGACCTTTTTAACCTTGGTAATCTTGAAAGGAAAGATTTTGTTACGGGGTAATTGTTGCAGTTGTTCAGCGGTTAAGTTGTTTTCATAAAACAAGCTAATGTGATCACCCACTCGGTTGCGAGCGGGCTGTAGACAGCTTGTTTCAGCACTTGGCAAATCTTTAGTCAAGAGCGCATAAAGCTTACTAGAGAAAGTATCGGCTACCTTAAGATAAACATAGCCATGCTTATCAATCCTAAGGATTCCCGTAGCGGGAAAGGCTTGAGCCGTTTTTAATAAATCGGGGTTATTAAGTTCTTCAATCTTTACTTGCGCTATACTGGCATAGCAGGTAATGGAAAATAAGAGAGAGAGTATTAAAAATCGAGTTTTCATGCAATTAACGCCTGTGAATAAGTGGCTTCTTGCTTAGCCAAAAATTGGTTTAAGGTCCAGGAAAATACGGTTAATTTCCATTGTTTTACCAAGAGTTGGTTTTCATAATTGAGTGGCATCAGCAGCAACAATGGTTTTTGCTCGTTAGGAAAGAGTATAGTCAAGGAAAATTTTTCCTCTTGTAGGGCCTGCTTGCCGCTCGGTGCCTCGGCGATAAGATAAGTTAATTTTTCAAATAAAACTTTTTTTTGTTTTGAGAGTATGTCATCAGCCACAATTTTCCCTGATTTAAGCGCTTGATACAAGAACGAGAGTTAGTCACTTATCTTAAGCTGCCTTAGCATTGTTCAAAAAATTGTTTAGTCTGTCAATGAATGTTTAGTAAATATCGTTTAAAATTATAATAATCCATCGCCTAATTAGCGACTACCTGTTACAATTTTTCCACTTAATTTACTAGTAAATAACCATCGCCATGCAGTTTGAGCGCAAAAAAAATTATTTTATTACTCTTGAAGGTACGGAAGGCGCTGGGAAGTCCACCGCATTAAAGTTTTTGCACAGTGCCTTATTAAAAGCCGAGACTCCAGTAGTCATTACTCGGGAACCTGGCGGTACTCTGATTGCCGAAGAAATCCGCGCTTTGCTCTTGGGAGAACACTCCGAAACCATGTGTTCCGATACCGAGTTATTACTCATGTTTGCCGGCCGCGCTCAGCATCTTACCCAGCTGATTCGGCCTGCTTTAGCAGCAGGGCAGTGGGTGCTCTGTGATAGGTTTACCGATGCCAGTTATGCCTATCAGGGTGGTGGGCGCGGCATTGCAGAACAGAGGATTGCGGTTTTAGAAAGCTGGGTGCAACAAGACTTACAGCCCGATATTACGATTTTATTAGATTTGCCTGTTGAAATGGGGCTGCAGCGTATAATAAAACGCGGTAATCTCGATAGAATTGAAACCGAACAGCAAGCTTTTTTTCAGAGAGTTCGTGATTGTTATCTTGAACGGGCTAAACAATTTCCTAACCGATTTAGGATAGTTGATGCAAGCCAATCTCTAGCTAAGGTTAAAGAAATGTTACAAGGAATTATCGATGAGCTGGTTAACTCTAATCCTTAAACAAGGTTCACGGCACTCGAAAGAGGCTTGTGATAGCTTCCAAAACTCGCGTGCGAAGATTATAACTGCCGATCGGTGGTTTTGGGCTTTTGTATTCATCCACGTTTTACTGTGGACCTTAGTGCCGGCCTTTACTCATTTGAATTTGCCTCTAGATGCAATGGAAGGCACCACTTGGGGGCGCCAACTTGAGTTGGGTTATGATAAAAATCCTTTTTTAAATGGCTGGATCACCGCATGGATCATGTGGATAAGCCAGCGTACCGATTGGGTCATTTATTTTATGGGCGCCTTATGTACGGGGATCTGTTTTTGGGCAGTCTACCGTCTAGGCCGTAAATTTTTGGCGCCCTGGCATGCGTTAATCGCGGTCATGCTTTTAGAAGGCATGCAATATTTTACCTTATCCGCAATGGATTTAAATGATAATGTATTAGAAATCGCCCTATGGCCATTATTAGCCTTAAGTTTTTATAATGCCCTGCAAAAACAACGATGGGTGGATTGGTTGCTAGTGGCGTTATGGGGCGCGCTTGCCACCCTGACTAAGTATTATGTTGCGGTTATTTTTATTCCGATGTTGATTTTTTTACTGATCAATAAAACGGCCAGAATAAGTTTTACTAAGCCCGCCTTTTATGGGGCTTTGTTGTTGTATTGCGTGCTGATAGCCCCACATTTTATCTGGCTATATCAGCATCAGGGTACTACTCTCGATTATGCCTTGGCTAAAACCGCCAGTGACTCAACTACTAAAGGGCGTGTTTACTATGCGCTACATTTTAGCCTAAATTATTTGGCAGCCTGTATCATCCCTTTATTATTATTTATCTTATTTTATACGGGTAAGTCACGGCCCCGCTTAACTTCGGCACGCTATGTCATTGAGCCTTTTACCCGGCAATTTATTGGTTTTGTGGGGTATGGCCCTTTTATAACCACGTTGTTGCTATCGGTTATTTTTGGCTGGACCCTACATACGGGATGGGGCGCTCCTTTACCGGCATTATGGGGATTAGGCTTATTGGCTTTTATGCAACCCGTGATTACCAAGACTAGATTTTACCGTTTTGTTATTATACTGATAGTGTTAGTGGGTTTATGTGTAACCCTTTATAGTTATAGCAAATTAACCGCGGGTGACTCATCCAGCGCTAATTATCCTGGTCGTACCATGGCTAGAACCTTAACCCAGGCCTGGCATGAGCGTTATCATACTAAGCTGGAATTTGTGGCAGGGCCACGCTGGGAGGCGGGTAATGTTGCCTATTATTCGGCTGATTATCCCACCGTTTATATGGAATGGAATGCGAGGGTCAGTCCATGGATTGACGAACGGGAATTAATAAAAAAAGGGGCTCTCTTTGTTTGGCCTGCTCAGTCGGAATCGAACATTGATTTTAATGATCTAAAGCAGCGCTTTCCCAATTTACAAGGATTGAGCCTGATGCATTTCACTTGGCAGCGTCACGCCTATAGAAAGGCTACGCCCGTTGCGATTTGGGTAGCCTATTTACCACCCGCGGAAGTAAAATGAAGAGTATATATCCTTGGCAAGATGAACAATGGCAGTATCTGCATGGCCGCGTGATCAATAATAGCTTGCCTCATGCAATTTTATTGGCTGGGCAAGCCGGTATGGGTAAGCGGCATTTTGCCATGTGCTTTGCTAAGGCTCTGTTATGTATAACGCCTACCGCTAACGCTGAAGCTTGCCAGCAGTGTAAATCTTGTTTGCTATTTGCAGCTAATAATCACCCCGATTTTAGCTTGATTGAGTCAGAAGCCGCCGGAAAGCCGATTAAAATTGATCAGATACGCACCTTAATTCAGACCTTATTAGCCACAACCCAACTGGCAAAGTATAAGCTTGCTATTATTCACCAAGCAGAAGCCATGAACACAGCCGCTGCTAATGCGTTATTAAAGACCTTAGAGGAACCCGAGGGACAAAGCCTAATTATTTTAACTACCCATAGCCCTAGTTTGCTATCGGCAACCATTCGTAGCCGTTGTCAGCTTGTTAATTTTCTTCCGGCATTAAACGACACAGCAAGGCAATGGTTAGCTAAACAGCTTCCTAATCAAGCAGCAGAAGAATTCTTGTGGTTGAGCGAGGGTGCTCCATTAGCCGCGCTTATCTTGCAAGAAGGCATGGTTAAGCGTAATGAGATTTTAAATCATTTACTGGGTTTAGCACGCCAAGAATTTAACCCCATTACTCTCGCTGCTAGTTACCAAAAAACTGAACTTACCGAGCTTTTAACTGGGCTGATGAGCTTAATAAGTGATATTATCAAATTAAACTTAACGCAAAATAGTCAATATATCTTTAATAAAACTTATCTTAGTGAGCTACAAAAATTAGTAAAATCTACCACACTGGCTAAGTTATATGATTATTTAGATGAATTAATAATAGTGCGCCAACAAGGCTTAGCCGGTGTTAATTTTAATCAGCAATTGTTACTAGAACGTATTTTATATCAATGGCAAAATTGTTTTATATAAATGATAAGCTTGAGGGGCGGATAAACTAATGGCTTTAGAACAGTTAGACTTGGAGATGTTAATAATTGATATTCAAACCAAGGAGCAATTATACGCCAGTTATATGCCTTTTATTAAAAATGGCGGTTTATTTGTCGCTACCGATAAAAATTTTCCCTTGGGAAAAGAATTATTGCTGCTGGTGAGATTATTTGATGAAAAGGAAAAATTTCCCATTAAAGTTAAAGTAGTATGGATCACGCCCAAGTTTTCACAGGGACGACGGCATGCCGGAGTTGGGGTACAATTTCTAAGCGATAATGCTCAGGAAATACGTAGCAAAATTGAAAACTATTTAGCAGGTTATAATTCAACCGATAAAATAACGGAAACCTTATGAAACTCGTAGACTCCCATTGCCATTTAAATATGCTCGATCTATCCCTTTATCCACAAGGTATCGCCGATGTTTTTGCTAAGGCCAAGGAACTGGAGGTTGAACATATGTTATGTGTGGGGGTTGATTTAGTACATTTTCCTGAGGTGCTAGATTATGCCGAGCGCTATCCGCAAGTTTATGCCTCGGTTGGGCTGCATCCTACCGAACAAGTGACAGAAGAGCCTACTATCGACCAGCTTGCTAAACTAGCAAGTCATCCTAAGGTTATTGCTATTGGTGAAACGGGATTAGATTATTATCGAGTAGAAGGCGATCTTACTTGGCAGCAGCAACGGTTTCGCCGGCATATACAGGTTGCTAAGCAGCTTGCTAAACCGCTAATCATTCATACTCGGCAAGCAAGACAGGATACAATTGCTATCCTCAAACAAGAACAAGCGTCAGATATAGGAGGGGTTCTGCATTGTTTTACCGAAGATTGGGACATGGCAAAAGCGGCCATGGATTTAAATTTTTATATCTCATTTTCGGGTATCGTGACCTTTCGTAATGCAGTTGAATTACAAGATATTGCTAAGCGCATGCCACTTGAACGGATGTTGGTTGAAACCGATGCGCCTTATCTTACTCCAGCGCCATACCGGGGTAAGCCAAATCAGCCGGGTTATACGCGTTATGTGGCCGAATTTATTGCCGAGCTTCGGCAGGAGCCGATAGAAAAAATTGCCGAACAAACTACGGCTAACTTCTCTAAGCTATTTAAAGTCAATCTTTGCTAAGGCTAGTTTGGGCGCTAAGCATGGCAATTACTAGGTGAAAAATTAAACAAGGTTTAAATTAATTATAGTGATATCTCACCGATATAATGATTAAAGCTTCATCTGCTAATTGATAGATTAATCGATGTTCTTGATCAATGCGCCTTGACCAACATCCTTGGAACTCATATTTAAGAGGTTCTGGTTTACCTAGCCCTTGAAAGGGTGAGCGAAGTATGTCTTTAACAAGCTCATTAATACGTCGTAAAATATTTTTGTTATATTTTTGCCAATATAAATAATCTTCCCATGCTTCGGGCGTAAAAGTAACTTTCATTCTTCAAGCAGATTTTTTACTATTAGCTTACCATCACGTAAACTATCAAGTGATTTTCGTAAATGTTCGGCATTGGCTTTATTACTTAAGAGGTAAGCAGTTTCTTTTAAGGCTTCATAATCACTATTAGAAAGTAAAATCATATTTTCGCCTTTACTACGCTTAATGATAACGGGTTCATGTTGGTCGGAAGCCGTATCCATAATTTGCTTAAGTTGGCTACGAAACTCAGTAAAAGTTACTATATTCATATTACACCTTTATGTACTTATATAAGTACAAGTATATAAAGATATTTAATTATAGCAAGTTATAGTTTTTGCAAGAGGCAAACTTAGATTAGAATGCGCATATCTATTTTAAAGAATTTGTTAT
>JAQSXL010000001.1 GCA_029256685.1 Gammaproteobacteria bacterium
GGGCTTAACGTTGTAAAGCCATTATCCGTATCGGCCAAGGCCTTAGCTTTTAGACTCTCCTTACCAAACCGCTGGTTGAACAAGGTCGGCTGTTTAGCTTTCCGGTTGACTACTTGGCTTGATTGAGCCTGTGCTTCTCTGCGGGTCATGGTAGACTCGGGTTGATGACGCAAAGTATGATAGGCATTTAATTGCTCAACGATAGGCTGAGACAGTATCGACCTGACAACGTACTAATATCGGGCCAAGTTTTTAATCAAACCTATGCTAATGAATTCCATAATAGTTAACTATCCAGAGAAGTAATCCGCCACATGTGATAAAAAGTAGATAACTAATCATTACTGCAAAACTCCACATGATTTCTTTCCTAGTAAACAGCTCATAGGGATAATTAATTTTTTGTAAAGCATATGCCTTAGGGTATATCTTGACTGTATTTGGATCTTTTCCAAACCATTTAATTAGACATTTTGCAAAGATATAAAAAGCAATTTCTGTTTGGCGCATAAAATATTTACCACGAAACATCATGCGGTATTGAATCATATAATAACCTAGTTTCTGGCCAATCTTTCTCTCTATTTCTGGCACTATGATGCGATTAAATACCAGAGGAAAAAGGGTTACAATTATTAACATGCTTATAGTTCCTATGAAGCCAGTCACATGATATATAACCATTACAGTTAAATTTAACTTGTCCATGGAATATCCTTAAAAATTAATACTTATTACGTATTTCATGCTCAAATTTCTCAAAGCTATCTATAGCTTCTTTAGTTTCAACATACATAACGTGACCAAATTTTTTGCCAAAGGCAGCCCCTGCCGAAGTTAAAGCGACAACTGTCGCAATAGCCACAGGCGTAAGTATTCCTGCTGAAATGCCTTCTTCGCCAAAAGCAACAAGTCCACCGATGACTCCTCCCGCAACACCACCCACAATTCTACCTGTTTCCTCAAAGGCCGTTTGCAGTTTTGTACCCGATTCGGCTTGAAGAACATTGATGCCACCAAGTGCTATCTCTGCCGGCAATACAAGCCTACTGGCGCCCTCGATAAACTCTGCACCCTTCGCATATAGCCCATACTTTGCCGCTAATCCCGAGTACCTTTGATACATTTCACCAGACTTTGCTACATCACTGATAATCTATAACTCGCACAGCACCATTTCGAGCATAAACACTATAGCGATTATACTTCTCAATCACACTCAATCGTTCTATTCGCTGGCCAAAGTGTTCCAAAGTAGCTCCAATCGTCGTATTAGGGTCTTGAACTTCTGCAATAAAAGTATCCTTTAAGCGTGTTACTAAATTAAAAGACTATAAGGACCTGTGCCTAACGCATACTTAAAGCCAAATTAGATAATTTCTTACAAAACTTAGCTATCAATAAGTTGTATTAGTAATTCACTATCAATTTTATGTTCGTTTACAGGAATGAGATTAATTATCAAATTTGTTAATTTACTAAATATCAGTTCATTAGATGAAATCTCCGAAGAAGCACCGTAGCAAAAATTCAAGTTACCACTAAGCTTCAACTGACTATTTTTAGAAATAGATTCAATCTTATCGAAAATCGCTTTACAATATTTCTCAGAAACGGATAAATATACAGGCTCTATTTTCTCAATTAGCGATTTCTTAAAACTATTTGCATTAAAATTACTGCCACATAAAACACTTACTTCAAGATTATTTGTTGGCATTGGTATATAATTAGCACCTAGTAATCCATATATATTTCTTCCACCACGTGGAATTAAGAGTTCTATAATTACTGTTTTATTACAAAAATCATTATTTGAATGGCTAGAGTACTTAGCAATCTGTGGCTTATTACTTAATAATAAATCTTGATTAGGTTGTAACCATAATCTTATATTTCTTAAATAATCTAACTCAAATTCTAACATATTATTTCTCCTTAAAGTTCTGGGGTTATATGATGTAATTTAGGTTGATAGTTGCTCCAGAAATCAATCCATTTATTGTTGAAGGAGCCTGGCTCTATCGCATTCACCGCATTGATAACATCTGGGTGATAAACACTAAACGGTGAAACTTGATATTTACTTAGTGCAAACTGATGAGCTTCAATATAGTTCATCCCTTTTGACATTTTAGTTGCCTCTGTAACCTCATGTATATAAAAACTAGCATCTGCACCAGTCACGGTCTTCCCAGATCGTAATGCTTCATTTAGCCTTAATAACATTAATTCATTCTCTTTTACTGGACCAAATTTAGATAAGTGTTGAGTTACGAGGTCTAAGCCTTTTTGTGATATACGAACAGCACTATTGGTAAGCTTACCTAACCCTTCGCCATCTGAGATACTTGTACTTAAATAGGCACCTGTTTTTTCTATACTGCTAAACAACCGAGGCCCAACCAATTTTATACCACCGGCTAAGCCACCGGGCATTACTAAATCAAACCCCACCTCCATAGCAGTTGTGCCAATATTATCCAGACCAAACTCATGCGCCGCTCGACCAAACGCAGTGGTCTCAGCTTCACCTGTCCATAAACATTTTAAGCCCGTTTCTATATGGTCAAGCCCTCTCAGCGCTGTGACGCCCCCCACAGCAAGCCCTACACCAGTTTCAATCGTCAATATACCAAAACCAACTCCAGCAGCTGTTTGTACAACTCCGCCTATGACTTCAGCGCCTGCAAATATCCGATTAGTAAAAGCTGCCCTTTTATTCGATGGTGACAAATCACTATTTTGTGAAGTTGCATAGATAGATTTATTTGATGCTGTCCAGATCATCTTACCTTCATCTAGCATAGCCATTACATCATCGGACCTAATGGGTGTTAACAAACTCTCCTCATCAGGACTCTGCGTTATAAAGCCGTTATCCGTATCGGCCAACGCCTTAGCTTTTAGACTCTCCTTACTAAACCG
Organism: Gammaproteobacteria bacterium; assembly: GCA_029256685.1. GTDB lineage: Bacteria > Pseudomonadota > Gammaproteobacteria > JAQSXL01 > JAQSXL01 > JAQSXL01. The sequence goes on from JAQSXL010000001.1 coordinate 2,929, forward strand.
CTGATTGAATAAAGTCGGCTGTTTAGCTTTCCGGTTGACTACTTGGCTTGATTGAGCCTGTGCTTCTCTGCGGGTCATGGTAGACTCGGGTTGGCGACGCAAAGTATGATAGGCATTTAATTGCTCAACAATAGGCGTTGCTAGCTTAATTCCTATCGCAGTACCTAGCGCTTGGGCGGCTATCAACTCTATATTAGGCTCGTGCTGTTGCATCACGCTGTCTACCATGCCTTGCACCAAGGGCTGGCTAATCGGCTGAGCGAGTTTATTCGTGATATTCAGCTCGTAGTTTAATATCTGGCCGCTTATCGCCGCCAAGACTTCACCAAAGTCAAAGTGCGGACTTAAACCCAGCGCTAGCTTGCTCAGCTGCTCCAGTATTACCACCTTGCCTACGCGGGATAGCTTCTCTGCAAGCTCAAGCCGCTCTCCCAGCTTAAGTTTATCTAAGCCTTGGACATCTAGCCCCGAGTTTAAACCGGCACTGGCCGCGCCCATGGCCATGTTGGAAAACGAAAACTGGTGTTGAGCCCCTAACCCTATCAACACCCCTTGGCTGGCCGCACTGGCCAACGCACCTAGCGCCGCCGCCCTAAGTGCGTTAGTCATCACCGCTGCACCTTGTACCTGTGCCAACGCCGGCACCAAGACTGGCATGAAGTAGGCTATCACTACCGTTATCACCACCTGAATCACAATCCCTAAAAAGCTGCTCCAAAAACCACCGTCAGGCTGGGGTGTTTCCAAGTGTGGATACAGATGTTCCAAAATGGTATTTAAAAATACCTGGTAGGCTATGTGATTACCCGCCCCATTGTGCATGGGGATTAAGGGCGGTACATTTAAAGCCAACCCCGGTGTCGGGGTCTCATCCGCCCGCAAGCCATTGGCTTCTGCCAATAAACTCGCATAGCTATTGTCTCCATACACCTGCTGCGCTATACCACTAAAACTATCTCCTTCCATCACCACATAGCGCGTGACTCCCGTCCCTGTTCCAAGCTCGCTCACCCGCTGAATAAAATCCACCAGCTTCAATCGTCCCATCGCTTGCGGCAGTAAGTCTTTCGCCTTATAGTGCAAGACGGGTAAATGCCGTTGGTTATGAAGATACTGTTTAGGCTGAGGCATGTGCACCTCACTGGCTCGCCGCTTAGCTAATCTTATCAAATCGGCCCATACTCGGTAACTGTTGCCATCCCACGGGTCCTTAGTGATTTCATAAGCGCCTATAGGCGCGCCATTCACTGTATAAAAATAATGGTGTTCCTTGATCCGGGGCGTCTCTTGCCAAATATTGTTGGTTTTGTTCGGCTGTAATATCTGCTTCTTAAATACCAAACCGTCCGAAGCCGCTTGGTATAGCACAACCTCTTGCGTTTTATTATCCTCAGCATAAACCCCAAGATTCGCATTTTGTGCCCCATTTGCATCATACAGCAATTGTGCTTGGTTATAGGGACTTGAATCACCGTCACGTTCACGCCGTCCCCAGGTCTTGGTTAATTGTAGGCTGTCAAAACGAGCGTACTCATTATTCAGATAATCCCAAAAATCCACATCCTTTGTAAAATAGTAGCTTACCTGTTGCTGCGGCTGACCGCTCGCCGTGAAGATCTTAAATACGCTAGAGCTTACCTTATTTTTATGATAGCCAAAAAAGCTATCCTCCCCCTCTTCTTGGTAATCATCAACTAGCCATTGGTTGGCGTTATAAACTAGCTTATGCTCCTTAATGCTTGCCACTTTAAGATAATCCATAACCTTGAGATCAACCGCTTTAGAGTAGTAACGCTTTAGCAATCCCGATGAATAATACTCTCTTAAAGTGGTAGTTTGTAAAGGCAAATCAAGCAGAGTCGTGCTTAACTTACCCTCATCATCATAGCCTATTAAGGTTTTTTTATAGGTCCAGTCTTTGTCGTATTCCTCTTCGCTAACCCGTACATCCCACTGGTAATTCAGTTTCTTGCCTTGGCCATTGGTGATAACGATATTGCCATTTTGCAACACACCGCCATCAATGATGGCACGATTGTTGGCATCGAATCGATTCCAGGTGGATTGAGTCATCACCGGCGCTTTATTTTCTCCCGGATAGAGGAAGGCCGATACATGCATGCGATTACCGCACGCATCATACCCCGTAGCCAACAGCATCATGGTGTCTAAGGTCCACGATTCTCGTCCTAAAGCATCAAGCCGGGTCACGACTCGGCGCAATTGAACCTCACCCTGTTTGACTTCAACGCCTATACGTCGGTTTTCACTGTCTAAGCTATAGTAGGTACTTTTACCCTGTACCCTATCATGTTCTTCGTACAATCGACCCGCACGGTATACCCGTTCTATGACTTGATTGGGCGTTGGCAGTGAGACGGGTTGATAGCAGTCTGCCTGTATGATAATAGGTTTTCTGTCCCGCTCTCTGATTTCAAAGTCTTTGACCGTTTGCTTAAGTAGCAGATAGGTGCCGTGCTGAGCATCGCGGGACCCTTGCTTAATCAGCTGATACTTGTAATCGTAAACGTACTGATATATACCGCTCAAACTGCCATGTTCCTGTAGGTTGCCAAAATAGTCGCGCGTCCAATACTGGCTGCCATCATTGTTTATTTGCCGCACCAACTGGTGGTTGCGATCGTGCTCCGTTACGGTTACATCTCCCTCCGGTAAAATAAGAGCCAGCACATCGTACTTTGGAGTATAGCGATAGCGGGTCTGCTGCAGCTCTGCATTGATATCGGTGATACGCAAATTGCATTCATTAATGGTAAAACTATGAATATTGTTTAAGGGCGAGATAAACGCTGTTATGTTATTGGCATTATCAAACGCCTGCCGCCATATTTTTCCGCGAGCATCGGTATACCTTGGCACCCGGCCTAAAGCATCAAATATCTGCTTACGTTTTATAGTACCGTCCGCTAACACATGAGTTAACTGTTGACCAGCCCTATCCACAAAGTAGGCCTGGGTATGACCACGCGGATCAACCTCGGCTATCAACATACCTCTAAGGTTATAACCACTGCGAGTAGTCGGCGATTGATGGCTGAGCGTACCATTTTCGGCTACAACCTCGACCTCGGACTGAACCCGCTTTATGACCTGATTGAAGACATTGAAACGCTGCTGGGTTTGATGGCCTAGGCTATCGGTTTCCGTCGTCACGTTGTCCCAACTGTCGTATTCAAATTGGTGCATGGGTTGAATCAGCTTGGATTTAGGCTCAGAAAGATCATGGCTTGCTAAGACATAGCCATTTAACTCAAGCTTAAATACGCCATTCGTCTCGCCTAGCTTAAACGGGTAACTCCCTAACGGCAGATCGCTGACATCCAAGACAACGCCTTGTTGAGTGACACCCATAGCCTGCAGGTTTTTCCAGCATGCCAGCCTATCGTATGAGGTATCCCAAAATTGCAGCGTGGGTTGAGCGGTTTGTCCCAGGATGGGCGTAATATAGCTTACAATTCTATCGGGAAAGGGAATAACGGTTATTAGATTTTCTGTAGTAGGCACTTCTTGAGAGTTGAGCGTAGGCATAGTCTGATAAAGTGGCAAGCTATCTTGCTCATTGAGTAACAATGCAACGGAAATCGACTTGACTTGGTTAAGCTTATGGGCAAATTCGCTGTTACAGATAAGCTCCTTCCCTTTATCATCTTTATAATGACCCTTATCCGTGCCCGGCCGAATGATATCCTCCTGAATGTACTCTTGCTCGTCGTCGGCGGTGTATACACAAGTTAAGGCGATAGGCAAGGTTTGGTAGCACTCGGGCACAGACCAGATCACCTGGACGTGATTGTCTAAGGCTAACATTTGGATAGAGGCTTGGATTTCTCGCGCCAAAGGATTTATCGAAGGCGTAGCGGTATAAATGGTAAAGGGTAAACTCAGCTCATCAACCGCATCACGCTTCGCATTTTCTGTAAGGCTTTGCCGCATCGAGACCGGATTTTTCTTAAGTGTGCCAATAGGTATAACCCGATACTCGCCCGAGGCTTGATTAGCAAGGTTGATATACCACTCGTTGGTTTGGGGATCTTGCTTGACTGCCACCTCATCCAACTTTTTGCCATCTTGCCATAATTCAACCGCCTTAAGTTGCTCGGTATTGCCGCTGAAATAGACCAGGTGATCATGCCTCACTTCGGTAACCAAATGTTGACTACGCTTGGTATGAAAGGTATTGATTTGGGTAAAACCTTGCGTGCGGTATTGCGGTAATGTGTCCAATTGGCCGGTAATGGGATTGCGTAAATAATAGTTGATTTCATACTCGTATACGTCGCAGCTCAATTCGCTAACATCCACTCCACAGCGATAAGCACTGCGTTTGATGACTAAATCGGTTTTAAGTCCGGGACTGCCTTTGGGCCACAGACTCATTGTTGCAGCCTCGACGTTGGTTTCCTGCGGCTGCGTCCAGCTCAGCGTTAGCTTACCAAGCTCAGGATAAGCCTTACCAAACAGGATGGTCAGTGGAATGTTAAGCGGATGCGCCGGATCGGTTTCCCAATAGGCTGGCGTGCCCTGCGCGATGACGCGGCCCGCATTATCCCGCCAAGTGCTATGCTTTTCTAATTTTTCAACCGGCCAGCTCAATAGGCCTGCTTGTTGGTCGTAGCTTACCTTTGCTATATTCTCGGTCGCTGAGCGCAATTCAGCGGTTTTCAGGCCTCGCAGATCATAGAGCTGGATTAGGTGTACACCCTTGCTAAGATTCTGGGCCCAACTACGATTTTGCACGTCACGGTGTTGATAAGCCGGCCAGACATTATTGCCGGGTCCTTCCGCCACCACATTGCCGAAAATGTCGTACGCCTGCTGTGTGATTTCATAGCTGTTGTTATCACGCAACACCTCGGTATAGTAAACTCGGTTACAGGCATCACGGCGCAGGCGCTTTTCATCGATGTGAGTGCTAAGCTTATACTCCGTGCGGCTAAGTTGATCCCAATGCGTGTATAGATACCAGTTGCGCGCCGGCTCTCGCCTGGGATCGTAGGTGTAGCCGTGCAGGTTGCCTCTCGCATCTTGCTGATACTGGGCTAACCCTCGATTATCCATCAGACTCAGCTCAGTTTGATCCTGAGCCGTACTGGCAATAGGAGTAGGCAGCTGATCAACCGTAGCCTTTGCCGTCCCTTGGGCAAAACGGGTGACCATCACTACTTGACCATGGGCATTCACACCCCAATAGCTTAAAGGGATGATGGTAATAGGTTTATCGGCCTCGTCCCTTGACTCGCGGGCCACGCCTGTCTCGCCTATCTTGTGACCCTGAGCATTATAATACCGATATTCGGCGCTTTCGTCCGGATAGGTGATACTAATCAGCTGACGGTGAGCATTATAGCTAAACGAAGTAGTAAGATTTAGCTTGGGTTTATCATGCATGCTGGGGATATTATTCGAGTCCAGGATCAGCTCCTGGACCACAATGCCTACCTTAATTTCAGCGATCTTGTCGCCTAGATTATTATAATCGAATTCAGAGACACGGTCTTCGTCAGAAATTTCAACGGCAGCTTCTAAGGCCGCTAAACTCATGCCGGGCAAAGGTGGCTTAGCCAGCGACCTGGCGAACTCTATTCGTTTGATCGCCTTGGCAAACGCATTGCGATAGTATCGTTCGACTATAAAATCAGGGTTAACCTTAGCCAGCAGATTACCCTGCTTATCACGCCAATAGAGGGTTTGAGCCCAGCGGTCGTGTTTAGGACTCAGCAGTTCCTCTTCTAACACGCGCTCGTTAAAAGCATTATAGTCATAGCGGGTAATGGAATGCGCCATGCCGTATTCTTCTTGCTTACCCGGCAGATAGTAAAACACCTGTGGTTTTTCTATGCGTTTGAGATTGCTGACCCTATCAAACGCATAATTAACTGTTTGGTCATTAGCCGAGGGTTTTACCTGCTGCTCCATAACGGCCAAGGGAATACCCGACATTGTGTAGGGAGCCAAGTCTATGGCTAGGGGTAGAGAATAGCGGGTGACCTGGGTTTTATTGCCAAAGCTATTATAGCTATTTTGGGTAACCGCTTTTTCAGCGTTGATTAGATAAACAGGGCGGCTTGCCGCATCATAGACCGTGAACGACCAACATCCGGCCTCATCGCAGTTTGCCACTTCCAGCCCTTTACCATTGTATACCTTTTGAGTGGTTAAAATCATTCGCCGCTCTGGCCTTTGGCTAAAACTAGCCGCTTGCTCTGGGTCATCGACGGCAATGTCCTCTATTCGGGTATCACTCAGTTGATGGGAGGCGTTATAGTGCAACGTCATCCGACGCGCTTCCTGGGTATTAGCCGCTTTGGTAATGCAAATGACATTGCCTACCTTATCGTAATCCTTATGCGTCTCTATGGCCAAATTGGTTTGTTGATGGCTAAGCTTGTCGTTCTGCCATTCAACAATAGTCACCGGTATGGCTGGAGCAATCTCCTTTTGTATACGTTGCGCTCTATCTAACTGATAGAACCAAGCTTGCAGCATGCGATCGGTGTGCTGAATAATATTGTTCAAGGCATCGCGCTGGTAATGGTCTTGCTTTTGCTCGGCATCTATCTCAGATTCGATTCTATCGGCGGCATCGTAAACCGTTTTGTCTATCTGTGCATTATCCTGGGTCGGGGTTAAATCTTGCAGCAGCTCTACCAAGGCCGAGTAATCGCTGGGTACAGAGATAGGCTGTTTAAAACGGCTGGTTTGGTAAAGCTTGTTATTTTCGTCGTGATCATACTTCGTCACGGCACCGAGTGGATCAACCTCAAACTGCAAGCGTCCTGCCGAATCATAAACGTGGTAATGAGTTCTGTCCTGCAAGACATCACGCTGCAATTTAGCCACAAGTTGTGCGGGAGTCAACTGCGCTAAAGCCGCTGGCTCGGCAACGGGTATGGCGTAAACGGTTTTAGTGATCAAGCGATTGAGTTTATCAAAGACCTGTTGGGTCACTACGCCTGTGGCACTCAAGGTAAAAAGTGCCTGACCCAAGGCGTCCACCACATAGTAATTTATTCGATCCAGGCTGGGGTTAGCCAAGGTTTTTACCCGTTGTTCCAGGGCGGCGGTGGTTAAACCAGCCAGCTCTTTTGGCTCTAAACCCTGAGCATAATTAAGGATTTGAAGCTTATGTCCAGCCAAATTGTAGCGGGTTTCTTGCACTACCCCCAGTCCATTGATGCTAAAACGCGCCTGCTGGCGTGCATCATAAAACAGCCAGGTTTGCTGATCCTGGTTGCACGGCTGGATTAACTTAGCCACCTCGGCTAAATTAGTCTGTTCGCTAAGCTTGCCCAGAGCTATTTTTTGTTCATAGTGCAGGGTAGTTTGCAATAAACCATTGGCGTGGTAACGCCATTCTTGCACGGCTCCCGTGGGTTTCACACAAAAACGCTTTTGCCCTAGCAAATCATAAAAATAATGGGTTTTTTGCCCATTGGCATCAAGGTGAACCACCACATCGTCTGCCTTATTCAACACTTGCTGGGTGGCAATGGCCAAGGCATTAGGGCGGGATGGGGTAACAGGATCAACGGTATCCCCCAGCTTGCGGCCCCAGGCATCGTATTGCAAGGTTTGATAAAATTGGTCCGGGTTATTAACATCGCCCTTTTGCACCCAGATTACTTGCTTTAGACCATTGTAGCCGCGCGTGGTCAGCAGGTTTAAACCGGGTTTATTTTCGCTGTCGGGATCAAACGTGCAGCTTAGCTCTAAACCGCGCTTATCGTAGGTTTTTTTGGTATGTACACGCCGTGGGTTTGTGGTTTCTACCACGTCACCGAAGTTATCGCGGACATAGACAGTACTTAGTTTTAAACCGTTTACGTCATCGATATGCAAGATCTGACGGCCAAGCACATCGTAACCAAACTCATTGCGCAGCCCCTGCTCGCGCTGTTCAGCCAGATGCCAGCCCATGCGGTTGTATTTATTGGTTGTTTTGTGTCCAAGTACATCGGTGTGTTCTAAAATTTGGTCGTCCGGGGCATAACGGTATAATTCGCGCCGCCCTAATCCATCTACGATAGCTAAGGGTTTAGCAAAAATATTCAGATAAACCGTGGTTCTGGCTGTTAATTGTGGATAAACGGTAGCCCGCGTACGTTTACTATCATCGTATTCATACTGCACAATCTGGCCCATGGCATCAATTTGCTGAATCGGTCGGTCAAAGCTGTCATAAGCCTGGGTTGTGCTGATAACCTCAAGCGGATCAATGATTTTTTCAAGCCGGCCCAAACTATCATAGAGATAAGTTGTTTTACCACCTCTTGCATCGATTAGCTGAGTAAGCTTGCCGTGCGCGTTGTCGTAATGCCTTTTAATGGTCATGTCAAGTGAGGCGGCTGTGCGGGTTGTAGCAACTTCAAGTCCACGGTTTTCGTAATCATGTTGCACGATTAAGGTGGGCGCTTTATCTGCCACGGGCAACTTTTCCTGCTCACATTCACCAAAGCTATTGTAGCTTTTAAGGGTTTGATAACCTTCGGCGTCTATGTGCTCTATCAGTTGGGCGCGTTTGTCAAACTCTTGGTTGATCACTCGGTTTAACTTATGGTTTTTAAGCTTGTCCACCGCAGCTCGCAGTTCCGGGGTTATAAAACCGCCTCCTAGCTTTGCTAAGACCTTTTCGTCAAGCCACGTATAGTACTGTTGAATCTGCAACATGTCGTTAAAGGTGTTGTAAATGATTTCAGTAACCTTGCCCTGTGGATTGATGGTGAGAACGGGACGCCGTTCTATGTCGTAATAATACCGAGTCACATTATCCAAAGCATCTATGGTTTTGAGCTTAAGACCGCAAGTATCGTAGACCTCGCGCGTACTTTGAGTACGCCATACGGTTTCTTGAACTTGTTTTTTTTGTTCGGGCGACAAGGTATTATTGACCGAAACTTCATATAAGGTACGTGACACAAAGGGATTGGCCTTGGCAACGATCTGTCCCCAGCCATCGTAGCGGGTATCGGTGGTACGCAGCTTGGACGCGTCGGTACTCTTAGGATCCAGCCCGTCGGTGAAACTTTGATGTACAATCTGATTCATCTTGTCGTATTCGGTACGACTCACCTTGTGTAGAGCGGTTTCAACCTCTATGACGCGTTCCAATAGGTCATAACGATAAAGCGTGGTTTGATCGCTGGTGCTGGGTTTTAATTGAGGCGCTTGAGTGGTATCGTGAAACCAAGCGGGATCAACCGGCTGAAAGTATTGGACGGACCTTATCTTTAAACCATTGGCCTGATAGGTATGCGCTGTCGCTACGCCTTTAGCGTTGATTTCTAGCACGCATTGACCTTTACCGTCATTGACGTAATAAGTGTTGTCGTCTGTTGCAGAACTGATAGGTTTTAATGCCTGATAGTCAGCCACAGCTAAATCCAGACGAGCTTGCTTTGCGTAGAGGGTAGATTTAATTAAGGTACCGGCAGCGTTATGCTGATATTCGGTGATATAGCCTGCCGCATCCTGCACGGCGGAGCATAGCCCTGCCAGATCGTAAAAACGACGGGTACAACGATCCTGCTGAGGATTATAAGTCAAGGATAGGGATTGGCCATTTTTAAGCCTGGTTAACTGCTCATCGCTTAGCCGGGCCTTATAGCGAATTTCGGCTATTACCTGATCGCGGCTGTTATACCGCGTTTCTTGAATACAGCCTTCAGCATCGACGCAGTAACGTTTACGTGCCGATTTGTCAAAAAAGCTATATTCAATTCTATCTTGCTCGGGGTCTTTTACCTCCTTGGTGCGGGCTTCGACGTTGGAGATTTCGGGCACTGAATATTTGTCGGGCAAAAATTTATTGAAGTCTATAAGTCGGTTGCAGTGGGTAGTAAGATGATAACCATGCTGTACATCATATAAGCGCTCGACTATTTTCCCACTTGGACTTACCGTATAAGCCGGGCGATTTTGCCTATCGGGCACGGTATAGGACTTTTGACCATCGGGCTGCATAATAACAACCACCCGCCCAGCAACATTACGCTGAACACGCTTTTCCCTCACTTCATTACCAACGGCTTGTTGCTCAAGGGTGAGATAACCCCAGTTGTTATACCATTGAGTTTCAACCCTATTGTTAGGCAAGGTCATCTGCACCTTTCCTTCGGTGTACTGATAATGGATTTCTTCCTCTAAGGCATTACGGCTATACTTAAGCCGTTGCAGCTCATCGAAACCTTGTAAGGTGAGGGCCTTTTGCTCAGCATTATGCTTTAGCGTATGGCAGAGCAAGCCTCGGAAACGATTGTATACCCATTCTTCCTCATACATACCGGCATCTTCTATGCCCTGCCCTTGAGCATCGAGATTGGCAAAACGGCGCATACGCCAAGGTTGGCCATATCTGTCGTACAGATAGGTAGTTAGCATAAGCTGGGTTAGCGGTTGCTCTTTAACCCACCTCTCCATGTGAGCCAACGTGGGTACTTGGTCCGATTTTAAATAGCTGATATCCAGAAAATGGGCGGTATATATTCGTACAGACTCGACATTGCCCCATCTATCTGGACGGTGTTCGGTTACTCCACCCTTAGGATCGATGACAAAACGCAAGAAAAAATGCTGCTCGCCTTGTTTGTCTGCATCCCAGGCATAGACGTAACGCGTAACGGCGGTTTTACCTTCTACATATTCAATTTTGGTATTAAGCCTATTACACTCAGTTTCGGGCTTATAAAGATGTTGGATACGCTCACCTTCTGGCTTTAGGTGTTCGGTAATCAGGCCAAAATCATTGTCATAGCTAAAGCTGTCTTTACCACCGTTGGGATAGGTGATGCAAGCCACTTGTCCATTTGGATTGTAGTCGTATTGAGTAAGATCGTCCTTCTCCGTCTGCCTATCATGCGAACGCCAGAGCTTTTGTATACGTTGAGCCTCGTCCAATTGCAAACGTATGTTACAGCCATGCGTATTGATCATCACGATAGGTTGGGTGGCCCGTCTATCCCTGTCGTAATCTATTCTAAGCCCTTGTTTATTGTCGGGGGCCACCATCTCGTAAATCCAAGGGTATTTTTCGTCTGGGAAGGAATACTCTAACATAAGCTTAGAACCGTCACTCTGCACGATATCGCTGAGCTTACGGTCACTGCCTAAGTAGGCGTAGGTTATTTTATAGTTGTTTGGCAAGCAGGTTTCACACAGCCTACCTTGTTCATCAAATTGATGGTTACTCAAAGATTGCTTATTACCTTTGGCATCGAGTACCGCCAGCTCTATGATATTTCCCGTACGATTGATTTGATAGCGTTCACCGGAAGGTCCGGTAATGGCTATCAACTGAGCATTGGCATCGTAGGCGAATTCCGTGACGCGCCCCTTGGCATCCACCCGGCTGCGCAATAAACCCGCTCTATCGTAGTACTCGCTGAGATGAGTTTTAGGATGGTACCAAAACCATTGGTTTCGCATGGCATTAAAATAAAAGTAAGGTCTACCTTCCGCATGATGAGGCGCAAAGTAAAAATAGCTATTAGGCTCTTTGGTATAGACGGTTTCGTGGCCGTCTCCTTCTATTAAGATACCTCTAGGGCCTAACGGCTCATTAATAGAGGGGAGCTCTTTAAAACGTTTGTCTTCAGCAAAGCGCCAAGGCTTATCGGCCAGCGAATTGTAGATGAAACCCAGGGTTAAATCCCCGTTCATTTCTGCTACGTTCAGCATGTGATCCTTGACCACTAAATTACCGTTAGCGACGTTGGCAAACAACCTCAGTTTGGCTTGACCAAAGGGTTTGTTATTTAAAGGGGAGTCGATTTGGGTATAGGATGAATAACCTATGCCTAAGCCTTTACCGGCGATAATAGTATAAGGATATTGATACACGTTGATAGTCCTCCAATAGCACTAAAATAAACGACTAGGCCGTTCGAATTCGAGCTCTTCGGCCTGAATTATAGGGGATGCTAAGTTTGACGACCTAGCGGCATAGCGGTTAGCTACCCTATACATTAGATATACCAGCGCCACGATGCCCCCCAACAAAGACAGGCTTCCCAAGATAAAACCAAGCGGCCAGTCGGTTTGATTTATCTGGGTTTGAGACTGGGCTAGTCGCTGCGTGCTAGGAGCCGGCTTAAAAAAACCGGACCTTTGCAGATTTGATCGAGAACGGCAATTGCCAGCATCGATGAGCTTAAGTGAATTTTCTGCTAAACCAAGCGCAGCAAAAGGGATGTGAGTGTAAGGTTGTACCCGGCAGAGCGCTAAAGCGGCGCTATCATCCAACTCACAGCCAGTTAAATCTAATTCGGTTAAAGTCGTTTGAGTCCTGGTTTTAGCAATGGCACGTCTTGCATCTTGACTTAAAGACAGCTTACCCAGTTCAATGCTGAAAGGGCCACGGCTTATCAAAAAACTAGCCAGACTTTTGCCGCCGGTGGCGCCTATAGGATTTTGCGCCAGGCGCAGCCGAGTTAAGCCCGTGGCATCATCGAGCTTCTTACCTAGCCATTCAGTACCCCGCGCACCAATAACATTGTGGCTAAGATCAAGATAGGTAAGCGACTTGCGTTGGGATAAGCTATCGGCAAGGTAAGTGGCAAAAGCATCGTCTAAGCGATTATGTTGCAGCTCAAGCCGGGTAAGTTGGGTGGGCAGGCTTGCCAATAAAGCTAGCGCGGCACCGCCAGACAGTTGGTTGTGGGCCAGATTTAAACCGCTCAACCTGTGGCTAGTTGCATTCAAAACTTCGGCAAACGCCAGCACGGCAACGTCTCCCAGTTCCATATTCGCCAGGGTTAAATGCTCTAACTCACTACCGTTTAGTCCCTGCGCAAGGCTCAGCAATCCGTTTAGCCCCAATTGATTTCCGGATAAACTTAAATGCGTCCAACGGGTATCTATCAGATAACGCTCAAGCTGGGCGACGCCATTGTCGGTAATATCGCTATAGCTTAGGTCAAGCTCGCTCAAGTCATTGTGACATGAAGCCATCAGCAAATGCTTCAACCCCTCATCGCTGAAGGGGTTATAAGCCAAGTCAAGTTTTTGCAAGCCGCTGATGCCAAGCTGCGGCGCCCAGGCTTCCAGCTGTTCTGCGTAAAGCTGAGTTTGACGCAGAGCTAGCCGAATCAAGCTGGAATTGGCAACCGCAGCTCCCCATTCTTGCAGGTTCGCCAGGCTTAGATCATTGTAAGATAGATTAAGTTCGGTAAGCACGGTATTCGGCATACACTCGGTCAAATAGCTTAATCCCAGGGCTCCAAATTGGTTAGCACTTAAATCTAGCTTAGTTAAACCGGTCTGACTAAAAGCCATGGCCAACTCGGCTATGCCATTGTCTCCAATATTGTTGCGACTGAGATTTATGCTCTCTAAGGATAGGCCAGGTAAATATTTACTCAACACGGCGGCACCTTCGTCTCCTAATAAATTATCGGCCAAGTTAAGCTGCTTAACCGTAGGCGGCAGCTCTTGCAACAATGACTGTAGCTGCTGTGCGCCTAGGTGCTGCCGACTTAAGTCTAGGTGCTGTACGGGGGTTTGCTGCAAAAACCGATTCAGAAGCTGTAATTTATCGACTTGAGGTGGCCGCAAGGCAGGCTGGCTAAGATTGATTACCTGCAATTTTGGTAAGGATGAGTTGGCTAGTTTAGCCAACAACGTCTGCCAATCATTAACAGGCCAGCTTGTCCAAGACTGTTGGGATAGATCTAAGTCGGTAAAAAACGGTGGTTTAAGTACTCTGTCCATGAGCCTTAATAAATCGTGGCTGTCGCGTTCTGTCGCCAGTAAGCCATCTACACAACCTTGGCTGTGGTTGATTTGACTTTGCGGCACAAAATTCCAATCCGGGCATACGCCGCAAACATAATCGGCACGCTCCGGCTGATAGGCCCAGACCTTACCACTCGTATGGCAAAGGTGCGCCTCGTGCAGAGTTTGTATAGCTGTGACCATTTTTTGCACTAACGTTTCACCCAAGCGCAACTTAGCGTAAAGCACATAACCTGACCAGGCTAAAGTAGGCGGCAGCCACCACAAATGTACCCATGGATTGTTCGATTCACCCAAGGTCCATAGTTGGTAATGGGCATAGTAACGCACCAAATGTCGTCTGTCCCTATCCTCTGCTATCATCTGTAACATGCTTAAGGGACTACAGATAGAACCATGAGTATGCGGCGGGTTTTCGTCAATCGGCTGTTTATGGTCGGTTAACTTGGCTAAGCTGCGTATCGCAGCTAATTGAGTTAAACCCCCGTGACGTTGAGCCAAGTCCTGCATACCTGCCAGCAAATCCTTTTGGGTTTTAGAGGCTATTTTATTGCGCCATAGTAAAGCGCGTTCGGCGGCTAACACCTGATAAGCGGTGCCAGAAAATGGCCATAGCCAAGCCAGAGTATTCGACCAGAAGCTAGGCTCAAGTTTGGCTAAATAATCCACGGTGGCTTGCAGCTTTGTAATTTGCGGGACATTGAATCGGTAGCTATGAATTAGGCTATAAGTTAAGCCTGCCAATAAGGGTGTGACCATAGCCAAACTAATGCCTAACCAATATGACCAACCGTCGTGTATAACGCCACTGCCTAAATGGCGGCTTAAGGTACTTAAATTAAGGTTGCTGCCGGGCCATAATCCACCCAACCATAATCCATGCAGCGTATTACCGTAGCGTTGTTCTGGCTCGTTTTGATAACGGTGCAAATCGTAGCTTAGCAAACCGAGCAGGGTTAGTGGCCAGGCATTATCGGTTATAAGCCTGGCTCCCGTAACGGCTTTGGTTAACAGAAAGGGAATTTCAGGGTGATTTAAGCGTGCGCTAGTGTGGGAGGGCCAATACCGCTTTAATCGACTGGTAGCGTTATCAGTTTGCTTTTGCAGGTTACTATCGCTCATAAACAAATACAGTAAAGCGCGCTGTATTCCATCGTCTCTAGTTAAACGGTAGATAAAATTTTGGTAAAAACTGATAAGCCGCCCACGTTTATGATATGACTTGTTTTCGTGGTTGAGACTGTCAGAAACATTTATGTCATATACTGACGTAAGCAATGTTTCCTCAACGTTAATAATAGGCAACAGCCGCTCATGCTCAGCTTCCTGATTAGGAAACTTTTTTTTCAGCTGTGCATTTAATTGATTACGAAACTCTACATCATATATTTTTTTCATGCTAAACGACCTCATAATCCTTATGATAATGTCAATTGGTCATTTCTAGCACAAAATGATTAAATTTCCAAGGAAATAAATTTTTAGATTCTCAGGTTGACGGGGCTGGTAGTTTTAAGAATTCTTCTTGGCTTCCGTGAGATCTTTCCAATATTTAATCGCCTCCGGCATAGGAGGAGGCTCGGTATTCACAACACCCGAGGCGGCCAACAACTCAGAGGTAGGTACCTTGCCGGTTTTGCCAATGAACAATCCCTTAACATAGGCAAGTGCCAATAATTTGCCATCTTTTTCAAAACGCTGTTCTAAATATAGATAATTATCGTCCCAGGTTAGCACCCGAGTAATTAACTCAAAGCGTTGTAGTGGCTTAATGGCCTTAATAAAACTAATCTCTGCGGCCAGTAAAATAGGCGACCAACGCTGCTTTAGCATATTACGAAAAAAATTGGCTTGGCCAATTAAATGCAGCCGGCCCAAATCCATAAAACTTAAATAACGCGCGTTATTAAGATGCCAATTTAAATCACAATCTAAGGGTAAGGCCCGCAATACCAAACGAGATTCCGCTAATAGATCTTTTTTAGCACCCCAAATAATTTTAAACAATAACCTAATCAGTCGAAAATAAAGATTCATAAGTTTTCCTTCACTTCTATTACACCCTCAGTCTTATTACTTCACGAGTACCTTATGCGGCTGCCCTGGTTCTTCACGTACCAGTTTCGGTTCTAAATACCCGGGTAATTTCTCCTGCAACGCCTTCATTAAAGTCAGGGCTGTATTGACCTCGACCTCAAAGTGAGCGGTACCTTGTACCTTATCTAATACATGCAAATAGTAGGGTAATACCCCTTGTTTAAATAAACGCTCACTTAATGCGACCAAAACCTCCGCCTTATCATTAATACCTTTTAACAATACCGCTTGATTAAGCAAGGTAATCCCGGCTGTTTTTAATTTTGCCAAGGCGGATTCTACCGTACTATCCACTTCATTGGCATGATTACAGTGTGTAACTACCACAAGATTTAATGACAAACTCTTTAGCATGGTCACCAAACTATCGGTAATTCTAGCGGGCAATACTATAGGCATACGCGAGTGGATCCGTAAGGTGGTTACATGCGAAATAGCCGCAATTTTTTGACATAAGGCTTGTAAATAATCATCATTGGCCACGAGTGGGTCACCACCACTTAAAATAACCTCTTTAATACTGCTATCGGCTGCAATGTACTCTATCACTTTATCCCAACCGGCTTTACCTGGATTATTAGCGGAGTAAGGGAAATGGCGGCGAAAACAATAACGGCAATTAATACTACAGGTGCCTACGGCGGTTAATAACACCCGGCCATGGTATTTATGAATCAGCCCTGCAAGCGGGTTAGACTGCTTTTCTTGTAAGGGATCGCGGCTAAACCCCGGGGTTAGCTGTAATTCATCGGCTAAAGGCAAAACCTGGCGTAATAACGGATCGGTTGCATCACCTTTACGCATTCTGGCCACAAAACCACGCGGTACCCGCAAGGGAAAACTCGTTGTTGCTTGCCAAGTAGCGTTTAACTGTTTAGGATCAAGCTCGAGCACAGCAAGTAACTCATCAAGCTTATTAATAGCTTGACTTAATTCAACTTGCCATGCTGGAATATTAACTATCTGAGTCATAATTTTTATGTTTAGCTTAAAGCAAATGCGATCGAAGCTAACGATTATCGTATAAAAGGGGATGGCATGGCAACCTATAGCACCAATGAATTTAAAAGTGGTTTAAAAGTAATGCTGGATAATGATCCGGCTTCTATTGTAGACAATGAATTTGTTAAACCCGGTAAAGGCCAGGCCTTTAATCGAGTTAAAATTCGTAATTTAAGAACCGGCCGGGTCATTGAACGCACATTTAAATCCGGTGATACGCTTGAAGCGGCCGATGTGAACGATATTGACGTACAATATCTTTACAATGACGGTGAGCACTGGCACTTTATGCAACCAGAAAATTTTGAACAATATGCGGCTAGTGAAACCGTGGTAGCCGATGCTAAGCAATGGTTAAAAGAGCAAGATGTTTGTATCATGACCTTATGGAATGGTGCACCCTTAAGTATTATGCCACCTAATTTTGTAGTACTGAAAATTATTGAAACAGACCCCGGTTTACGCGGCGATACCTCTGGCGGTGGTGGCAAACCCGCAACCTTAGAAACCGGTGCCGTAGTTCGCGTACCTTTATTCGTGCCTAATGGTGAATTAATTAAGGTAGATACCCGCACCGGTGAATATGTGGGTAGAGCTAAAGAATAAGTCTACCAAATGGTTTTCACAACCTCATACTGCCGGATATGTTTATCCGGCGTGATGATCTTCAAATTATATTCTAGTGCGGTAGCAATAATAATCCTATCGGCTGGATCTAAATGAATTTTTGGTAATTCAACTGAATTTATATAAATTCCATAGTCAACGGGTAATACGGTTAAGCCATGCAATTCCACTACACGTTTAAACCATTGCCTAGGTACCAAAGGCAATACTAAAGAGCCCTTATGAAACTTGATGGCAATTTCAAATGCCGAAATGGCTGAAACAAATAAATCATTCCCAAATAAATCTTTATTATTTTTAAATAAACCAGCCTTTTCACCCTCAATTGCTGAAAAAGCATTTCGAGACAGCTGAGTTTGATCTAAACTTAGCCAAAGTAAGCTACAGGTATCGAGTAAGAACATAGCTATCTATATTCCTCTGGCCATTCATCTTCTGTTAATGGTTCGGTGGGATTATAATTTATCTTAGCGCCTTGATATAACTCGGAGTGCATTTTCAAATGATCAACTTTTTGCTTAATGGGGACAATATCGGCAATGGGCTTACCATGACGGCAGATCCTAACCGTGGTATGATGTTGTTCTATTTCTGCTAATAATTGAGATAGCTTAGTTTTCGCTTCGTGTGTATTAACTATAATCATAAACAGTCCCCCTTAACTAAACTAAGTTTAGTTTAATTTTTGGAGCTTAGCAATGCAAGATAATAAAATAAATTGGCAGCCTACCGCTAGCTTAGCTAATCTAAAAAATCGGGCCCAAATTCTAGCTAAAATCCGTGGTTTTTTTGCGGCGCGTAATGTGTTAGAGGTCGAAACACCTTTATTATCTCATGCTACCATCACCGATCCGGTTTTACATTCTTTTGCTACTTGTTATACAGGACCAGGAGCGGCTCAAGGAAAAACTTTTTATCTGCAAACCTCGCCCGAATTTGCCATGAAACGCTTGTTAGCTGCCGACAGCGGGTCTATTTATCAAATCTGCAAGGCCTTTCGCAATGACGAGTTAGGCCGGCATCATAATCCGGAATTTACCATGCTTGAGTGGTATAGGCCGGGCTTTGATCATCACGATTTAATGAATGAAATGGATGAATTGCTCAAGCTGATTCTTGCTGGTGAATCCGCTGAAAGGCTAAGCTATCAGCAGGCTTTTTTACGCTATGCCAAGCTTGATCCGCATGATACCTCAATATCCGATTTAGAAGCGTGTGCCAATAATGCGGGTATTGAAACCCATCACTTAGCGCTAACTGATAAAGACAGCTGGTTACATTTATTAATGAGCCATGTGATTGAACCACAGTTAGGTCAGGATAAGCCCTGCTTTATTTATGATTACCCAGCCACTCAAGCGGCGCTCGCCCAGATTCGCCCGGGTAATCCACCCCTAGCCGAGCGGTTTGAGGTTTATAGCAAGGGTATAGAACTTGCCAATGGCTTTCATGAACTCAGTGATGCCAAAGAGCAATACCGGCGCTTTGCCAACGAATTGGAAGAACGAAAATCATTGGGCCTACCTCTGTTACCCATAGATTATAATTTACTAGCAGCACTTGAGCATGGTATTCCCGATTGTGCCGGGGTAGCGCTAGGCATTGACAGGCTGGTGATGTTGGCATGTAAGGCTCAATCCCTGCAAGAGGTCATTAATTTTCCAGTGGATAGAGCTTAATTAAGCTCATTTTTAGATACCGCAGCTTGACTTACACGCGTTAGTTTTACCCAGTTTAGTGATCATAAACCCCGATAAACTAACCACTAACATCCCCCCCATCAGCATAAGCTCATAAACCCATATTTTTCCTAGCTGCAGTTGCGCCGGTGGTAAAAAACCCAACCATAGGGTTATAAAGCAGGCTAAAATCCCCATTCCAGCCACTAACCACATCCAAATATTACCACCGGGTAACCGGTAAGCTCTGGGTTGATCGGGATACTTATAACGCAGCCTAATAGCGGCTGTAAACAATAACATATAAAACAATAAGGCTAGCTGTGAAGTTAAGGCGGTCAGGATCCAATATGAGCTGTTTACACTAGGAAATAGCACAAACACCGAACACAGAATGGTAAAAATAACGGCCTGAGTAATTAAAATAGCAACCGGAGCACCAAATCGATTCACTCGCAGTAATCCGGTTGGCATAATCCCATCATGCGCGGCAACTAATAAACCTTTAGTCGGTCCAAAGCTCCAGGTTGAAACACTGCAAATCCCACCTATCACAATGAATAAAGCGACTAAAGGCAAGGCCCAACTCAAATGGTAGGCCTGCAAAAATATGGCAAAGGCATCCATCACCCCAGCTACTAAACTCAATTGTTTATTAGGCACCACCATCGCAATGGCTAAAGAACCTAGCACTAAGGTTATAAAAATGATAACGGTGGAATAAAATAAAGCCTTAGGGTAATCCCGTTGTGGATTGCGTACTTCTTCTGCATGGACCGCAGACATTTCCATGCCGGCAAGACCAAATAATACAGCGGTTAAAAATCCTACGTTGCCCCAATTGGTTAAATCGGGTAGTAAAGCTTTTGTAGAGATTTCAATTTGTAGTGGCTGGCCCTTAATTAACCAAATGAGACCTAATATAATAACCAGGCAAATGGGCAATAAAGTTCCAAAGATGGCCCCTATTACACTCATCCAACTGGAAGCTCGCATCCCTAAGCAATTGATTAAGGTCGTCGCCCAATAAATCACTAGCACGGCTATTAACATAAAAATTTGATTATGCGCCAATGCCGGGTCTATAAGATAGGCAAACGTCGCGGCAATAAAAGCCAGAATGGTTGGATACCAAACCACATTATAAATCCACTGCAACCAAATCGCTAAAAAGGCCAGCTTTTTGCCAAAGGCCTCGCGTACCCAAACATAAACCCCACCTTTTTGCGGCCAGCCTGTAGCTAACTCGGCGGCTATTAAAGCACTCGGTACAAAAAAGAACACCGAAGCCAGTACATAATAAGCTATGAGCGAAAAACCATATTCGGCGCCAATAGCTAAACTACGTAAGCTATTTACCGCAATCACGTTGATCATCACTAAGCCAAAAACGCCTAGTATCTTACCCGCCGGTCTTGTTATGTGAGCCACACAAACTCCTTGATTTCTTAAGATAAGCCGCTAACTTAGCCTATTGTTAATGCGTGTCACCAACGCCCACAGCTATGCGAGATAGATAAGACTTTAGAGATGGCCCGACAAATTACCAAGA
Source organism: Gammaproteobacteria bacterium (assembly GCA_029256685.1). GTDB lineage: Bacteria > Pseudomonadota > Gammaproteobacteria > JAQSXL01 > JAQSXL01 > JAQSXL01. The sequence goes on from JAQSXL010000001.1 coordinate 23,635, forward strand.
TGCTGCCCCATGTGTACTACACTGCCTGCTTGCAAATGGGAAACCCAATTCATCATATCGGAAGGGAATAATAAAATCACCGTAGAACCCAATTGGAAATGCCCCATCTCACTCCCCCTTTGTAATACGATGGCTTCGGTGCCAGTGGAGGGATATTGCCACGTTTGTATTTCACGTTTTAATCCGGGTGTTAACTCACCCGCCCAAGCGGTATGAATACTATCGAATATCATGGCGACGACTAACACCATGGCCATGGGGCCATATTCGGTATTAAAAATACACACCACTCTTTCATTGCGGCTAAATAAACGCGGGATATTACGGGCCGTTGCGGTGTTGACCGAGAATAGCTGCCCAGGCACATAAACCATCTCATGCAACGTGCCTGTTAATGGCATATGAATTCTATGATAATCTTTAGGCGCTAAATAAATAGTAGTAAACTGACCATCCACAAAAGGGGCTGCGCGTTGTTCCGAACCGCCGAGTAATTCATATAAGCTATAATCAAAACCCTTAGCCTGAAACAGTCGGTCAGCTTTAATCTTGCCAAATTGACTTACGGTTCCATCGACTGGGCTGGCTAACGTAAAAGCCTCTCGCACAATGGGCCTAGCATCGGGTCTAAGGGTGCGGGTAAAAAAGGCATTAAAACTTTCATAGGCTAAGGGATCGGGCTGATTGGCCTGACTCATATCAACCTTAAAATGTTTAACAAATTGTTTAATTAACAAATTTTTTAATGCACGAATACGACTGTTCGCAAGCCCTCGCGCTAAACGAGAAAGCAAGCGTTGCGGAAGCATGTATTGTAAGTATGCAAAGATGCGTTCTTGCCACATGGTTTTAAGATTACTTAAATAATTAACAAGCACGCAATTTTAGCATTTATCTAGCCAGGATTAATAGTTATTTTTAGCTAAGAGGTAAATAACAGCTCCCCTTAAATTGCTCACCTGCACAAGCTAAGGCTATAGTATCTGAAAACTTACGCACAGGGCTTTTAAAAACTTCCAGCATTTGGCTACTTCTATTCGATTTTGGATAGACCCAACTGTAAAATTATGCACTAGTATTGATTGGGCACTAAGTGAAATACAGCGGGGAGTAGACTCTATTTATCTTTATGTACTTGCAGGCATGAGCCCATTTGAAGTTGAAGCTTATTTTAAAAAAGCACTTCGTAAACTCAAGATAAAGTTTCCTGTAGAGCTTACCAAAAAGTTAATAACGCGATGCTCAACTTTTTTTCTAAGAAATAGGTGGTGTTACAGCGCACGCAGTTTACGAGTACGATAGAGTGACTTAAACGACAGGATCCCAGTCCTTGTTAAAAAAGTTGAGCAGCGCGTTAATTACTAAAGTTCATTACCATACATCTTTTCTAACAAGGGGTTAATAGTTTGGCGATTTTTTAGCCTATCTGTTTGTCTATTTGGGGGGGTAACGATAATGATTGATGATTCACAAATATCTGCAGACAACTCATCAGAAATAACCGGTTTTTGCTCGTTCATAATGTTGATTTCCTTTTCTAAAGTAAAGCCTTAAATCCTAGTAGTTTTTTCCTTAAAACTACTCTATACAAAGCATAGACCATCCCATTGAATTCTGCCAGCAGCTACTACGGAAATTTTTGCAAGTACTTGGCTATATTATGCCCATCACTAACCTCTTCTCTACAAATCACACATTAAAGCGAAAATGCATCACATCGCCGTCTTTTACAATATAGTCTTTACCCTCTAAACGCCACTTACCCGCGTCTTTAGCCCCTTGCTCACCGTTATATTGAATAAAATCTTGGTAAGCTATAACTTCGGCTCGAATAAAGCCTTTCTCAAAATCGGTATGAATACATCCTGCGGCTTGTGGCGCGGTTGCGCCCGTTAAGACAGTCCAAGCTCTTACTTCTTTTACACCGGCGGTAAAATAAGTCTGCAAGCCTAATAATTCATAACCTGCTCTAATGACTCTGTTAAGCCCTGGTTCTTCTAAGCCTAATTCGGCTAAAAATTCCGACCTCTCATGATCCTCAAGCTCCACCAGCTCAGACTCAATGGCCGCACATACCGGAACAAGAGCCGCTTTTTCCTCGAGAGCCAGCTGCTTAACGCTGTCTAAATAGGGGTTATTAGTAAAACCATCTTCTGCAACATTCGCAATGTAAAGCACGGGTTTTGCGGTTAATAAATTCAACGGTTTAAGTATAACTTGCTCTTCTGTACTTAATTCAAGAATACGTACCGCACTGCCCGTATCTAAATGTTGTTTTACCCGGTCCAACAATGCAGTTTCAAGTTGCGATGATTTATCACCCGTCTTTGCTTTTTTACTGGCTTTTTGCCAGGCCCGCTCCACAGATTCTAAATCGGCTAAGGCCAGTTCGGTATTAATGGTTTCGATATCGCCCAAGGGATCAACTTTACCGGCCACATGCACAATATCGTCATTTTCGAAACAACGGACCACATGGGCAATCGCCTCGGTTTCGCGGATATTAGCCAAAAACTTATTACCTAAGCCTTCCCCTTTAGCCGCACCTGCTACTAAGCCTGCAATATCGACAAACTCCATGGTAGTAGGCAGTACCCGCTGTGGTTTTACAATAGCGGCTAGTTTGTCTAAACGTGGATCGGGCATGGCCACAATACCCACGTTAGGCTCTATAGTACAAAATGGATAATTAGCCGCTTCAATACCGGCTTTAGTTAAGGCATTAAACAAGGTAGACTTTCCTACATTGGGTAGACCCACAATTCCGCACTTAAATCCCATTCTCTCATCCTCACTTCACCCTTTTTATAAGGGAAATTTTTTCACTGTATTCTCTAAAATAGCTTTGGAGAGTATTTAAAGCGAGTTTGTTTAAATACTCTCCAAAGCTATTACCAGCCATGACTCGCTAACAAAATTTTTACCCATGCAATATTCTCATGGCTTTTTGCTCATCGCCCTTTACTAAATCGGGTAAGGCCATTAAGGCCTTGGTTAATGCAAGGTCAATTTGTTCACGCTCCAGTTTGCCGGGGTTATGTAACACATAATCAACCACCTCACTGCGCTGGCCAGGATGACCAATTCCTATCCTCAATCGGTAAAAACCATGGGTTCCCAAATGAGCAATGGTATCGCGTAAGCCATTATGGCCACCATGCCCACCATCCCATTTAATTTTAGCGGTACCAGCAGGTAAATCCAGTTCATCGTGTACCAGCAAAATGGCTTCCGGTGGAATTTTATAAAACTGAGCTAAGGCTCTAATTGCCTGCCCGCTACGGTTCATAAAAGTAGTGGGTAGTAATAAATGGCACTCTTGCCCTTGCAGTGCTACCCGAGCATGTAAGCCGTAAAATTTTTTTTGCTCAGAAAAATTAACGCCAGCTTGCTTGGCCAAACTTTCTACTAGCCAAGCGCCGGCGTTATGACGCGTATCTGCATATTGTGGGCCGGGGTTACCGAGGCCCACAATGAGTTGAATAGCCATGATTACATACTCATGAAGAGTATAAACTAGCTCTTTGAAGCTTCAGCCGCTTCCGTACTAGCAGCCGCTGCTTCTTCCGCTACTGCCGCACGCGGTAACTGAATGTTAACCACCGATAAATCGTGATCGTGGCTTAATGCTACCAATTCGACGCCTTTAGGTAATTTAAGCTCGGATAAATGAATAGCTTGGTTAACTTGTAAACCGCTTAAATCAACTTCAATGTACTCGGGTAAATCGTTAGGTAAACAAATAACTTCCACGTCGGTCAACAAGTGATTAACCATACCACCACCGGTTTTAACGCCTGGAGCAATAGCTTCGTTAATAAAATGTAATGGAACATGCATATGCAGCTTAGATTTAGCTGAAACGCGTTGAAAATCCATATGGGTAACTTTAGGTTTGAAAGCATGGCGCTGCACATCTTTTAGCACTGCTTTTTCTGCTTTTCCATCAACATTAATGGTCAAAACGTGGGAATAAAAAGCTTCGTTTTCTAAAGCCTTTAATACCTGATTATGTTCTAAGGTAATTGCTACAGGCTCTTTTTCACCACCATAAAGAATTCCAGGTATTTTATCTTGTAAGCGGCGTAGGCGGCGGCTCGCACCCTTGCCTATATCGGCGCGCTTTTCTGCATTTAATTCAAATATATCGGTCATAACTCATCTCCAAAAATCGATTAAAAAATCGCCACTTTCGCGACCAAAAGCGACGAGCTGAGCATTTTACAACGAAAGCCATGAAAAGTCTTGCTTTAGATACAAAATTTATGGTTTTCTAGAACCGCTAAAGAGTAGGAGTAGCCAAGTTACCAGGACTCAATTGCTAGGCAAAATTTTCCAAATTGGCTAATATGTGGTTATATCCCTCACTTCATCTTATTAGACAATATCAGCCTGACCCTGTACTTAAGCTAATTTTTTTGTTGCTGTGTAAAGGTTACCAAAGCAATAGCTATCAATATTAAGCCTACCGCCGTAGCCGAATAAAGATTCAGCCGCTCACCGAAGATAAACCAGCCCCAAAATAAACCGGTGATAACCACAATCCCACCTACCAAGCTATAATATACCGAGCCGGCTATACGCAGCAGTTCAAATAAAATGACATACCCTAAACTTGACAAGCCAATTTCTAATAATACCGCTAAGTCAGGCAGCGTAAGCGGCCAATGGAATAGATAAAAATCTTGTTTAGCAAAAACGACGGGCATTAAAAACACACTAGAAGCCATTAGCATGCCGGCCGATAATACTAATGAAGAACTATCGGCAGGCCGATAACGATTAATATAAATGGCGCATAAGGCAAAACAGACGGGCGTTAATAAGATCAATAACATCCAGGGAAGCATACTAGCAGCAGGCAAACTAATGCCCGGAGTTGCAATTAGCATCAGCCCCATTACAGCCGATATAATTCCTAAAAAACGCCAGACTTGAAACTTCTCTTCTTTTAAGGCTAAAGCCAAGACATAGATCATAACCGGCACAGTATTGACCACCACGGCTAAAATGCCGGATGGTAAATGGGGAGCAGCAAAATACATATTGGTATTAGGTATAGCAATCCCTATTGCGCCACAGATAGCAAAATACCAGAGATGCTGCCGATTAAAGTCAAAGGGTAATCGTCGCGCCCAACTAATTAAGCTCACCAAAATTGCGGGACCTAAGGATTGCCAAAAGGAATAACCCAAAGGCGGTACCCCGTGCAAGGTAGCGTAACGCGCTATGACATAACCAGAGCCCCAAATTACGCCCAGTAGCACTAATAAAATTAAGGCCCTGGTTGATATATTATTCGTGGGCATAACGCGCTCTTGCACCTCTTTCAATGGCAGCAGCGTGTAAGAGATCGATATGTAGATGATTTCTTAACATTTCTAACCAACGCAGTTCTTCTTGCCCCGCCTTGCCATCTGCGGCAATTACATCACACGCCAGAGCATAGGCTGTTTCATATAAATGAGCGGGTAAAAATTTCTTCACTAAATTTAAAATAATATTAATGCCATCTTCATCATCGAGCAAACTTAAGCAATCTGCGGTAGCGGCATCCAATTGCGCAGGCAAATAGTTTTTAAAAATAGGTAGAGTTTTAGCAATTTCATTGATAGTCATGAGCTCGTTATCACCTACTCTTCGATCGGCAACAGCGGTCACTACCATAACATAAATAAGGACTGTTTGTGGGCTAAACTCTCGAGCCATTTTTATTTTCTCCATCAATGGGTTGTAATATTTGATAACCGTAATCTTTGTGGGTCATCATTTTTAATAAAGAACCTGTATGCCTAAATTACTACAAAATACCTTAGTTATGCTAGCGATATCGATCAATGATCACCCTAGCGTTAACTAACCTTAAGTTTGGATAAGCTTACTCAGGTTCAAAAAAGCTTAGCGCCTATAGAAAATTTTGCTTTTTTTAATTTTTTATTACTTCCTTTCTCTACTAAGGCTTTTTACAATAAGGCAAACTAATACTTATAAAAAGGCATTCTTCAAACATGACTTCGTTAATTCTAGTACTTAATTGTGGCAGCTCTTCTATTAAATATGCGGTTATCAATACCCTCACGCAACAAACTATCCAAAGTGGTATTGCCGAACGCATCAATCAAGTCGATGGACAATTAAGCTGGACTATTCCCGATCAAATTAAACAACAACGGGCCCTACCCCATGCAGATTATGCAACAGCCATAGAAGCAATCAGCCAAATTATAGAGCAATCAGGTGCAATAAATCACCGACTTAAGGCAATAGGCCACCGTGTGGTACATGGCGGTGAGAAATTTAAAGAATCGGTATTAATCACTTCCGAAGTTTTACAACACCTAGAAGAGTGTAATCATTTAGCTCCCTTACATAACCCGGCCAACCTGGCTGGTATCAAGGCCATGCTGGCTATTTATCCTCATTTGCCTCAGGTAGCCGTCTTTGATACGGCCTTTCATCAAACCTTACCAGACTATGCCTATCTTTACGCTTTACCCTACGAACTCTATAGGCAATATGGCATCCGTCGTTATGGTTTTCACGGCATTAGCTACCGCTATGTCTTGCATGAAGCCATCAAAAGGCTTGAACTCAAACTCGAGAAGAGTGCCCTACTTATCGCACATCTTGGTAATGGCTGTAGCGTCTCGGCGATTCTTAATGGCAAAAGTATAGATACCTCTATGGGCATGACTCCATTAGAGGGATTAATTATGGGCAGCCGTTGCGGCGATCTTGATCCTAGTTTACCCGGCTATTTAGCCGAACTGCTTAATTGCAGTTTAGCCGACATTAATGAATTACTTAATAAACAAAGCGGATTGCTAGGCATTTCCGGCTTAAGTATGGATATGCGTACGTTGCGTGAAGCCGCCGATAACGGTAATCAGCAAGCTCAATTGGCTATAGAGATGTTTTGTTATAGGCTAGCTAAATATATAGCCGCCTTAGCCATTCCTTTAGGCCGCATCGATGGTTTGGTGTTCACCGGTGGCATAGGCGAAAATGCCACTACAGTTAGGGCTAAGGTTATACAATGGCTAACCCTATTTGGCTTTAAACTCGATGCAGTACAAAATGCACAACATGGTAGAGCGAATGGGGGTCTTATCACGCAGTCAAACAGCCCCAAGGCATTAGTCATAGCAACTAATGAAGAACTACTGATAGCCCAAGATACCGAGCGGCTTGGTGAATATAGACACGGGGGTTAACAAAGTTGCCGTAACAATCTATAGCCATTATCATTTAGATTTCTACAAAATATTGACTCGGGTCCTGTCGCTACCTTGTAAGGCTTAGCCATCCTAGCTTCGCTAACAAGTCCGGTCTTGGGCAATCCAGCCCAAGCCGCTCGCTGGGGCAAAGCATGCTTTGCCGGTTACCGGCTCACCCCACCTCGTGCTCGCAAGCTGCGCGCGTGGCGGGCACCCACTGAGATGCCACCCGTTTTTATTGTAGGAACCTAAATGATAATGGCTATAGATTCCTACGGTGGACTAGGCTATAGCGTCCCACTCGGCTAAAAACCGTTGCACAAAAGTTTCCATAGCAGCATGCCGTTCTTGCGCAATTTGCTTAGCCGTTTGCGTATTCATTAAATCTTTTAGTAGCAATAGTTTTTCATGAAAATGATTCAGGGTAGTGCCCTGATGGTTTTTATAGGCAGCGAATGAATCATGATAAGTAGCAGATATGTTTGGATCGTGTAAGGGCCGTCCCTTATAACCGCCATAAGCAAAGGTTCTAGCAATACCAATAGCACCTATCGCATCCAGTCTATCGGCGTCTTGGACTATCCGCCCCTCTAAGGTTGGTAAAGACGGGCTTTGTACACCCGCGCCTTTAAAAGACATATCTTGAATGGTCTGGCTCACCTGCTGGATAACCTGTTCATCAACCTGTAGGCTAGCTAGCCATGCCGCTGCTTTTTGAGGTCCTAACCTATCGTCTCCTTGGCTAAATTTCCAATCGGCAATGTCATGCAGTAAAGCGGTTAATTCAACCACAAAACGGTCGGCACCTTCCTTCTCAGCCAAGCAACAGGCCATCTTCCAGACGCGGTAAATATGCCACCAATCATGACCGGTACTGTCCTTTGCCAAAACTTCTTTGACGTAACCTATGGTTTTTTCAATAACCCGTTCTTTATTCATTATTATAATTTCCCCATGCTAAATCGGCAAAATGCTTAGACCAAACTTATGCCTATCTTTATTTTTCACTTCGCACAGACTTATACTTAACATAATTTTCAAACTTTTTTAAGCTAGGGCTAATTAGGGTCTGTTTACCATGGGTTCCTACTGGCCCATCCTAATACCTCGTAGCCGCCTTGTGTTCTGTCGTGCAGTCTTGGTTCTTATTGCATCTAATTCCTAAAGATGGATTTAAAATAAAGCTTGAAACCAGTTCGTGATTACGTAATATTGCCTTTATGATTGAATTCACCGAGGATATCATTGCATAAAAAGCGAATAACCGTAACAGCTACCCGCTTTATTGCTATGACTTAATGGATTCTTGGCGATTCAGCATTGTGGTTATCAGTTGACGCACATTGTCCGCTGCTTGTTGTGGAAGAGGAGCTTTGAGCAAAGAATCCTTGGTTGCCTCTTACTTTTTGATGCTTCTCTAAATATTCATCAATTAGCTTCTTCATCGTATAATTAGACGTTAATGTCCGGCCTATCTTAAGGCCTGTTAAAGGGCTTGTATCATGGTTTCTTAGCCACTCTTGGATATAGATTCGCTCATAGGTATGACCGTCTTCTGCTATAACCGGATCTCTCATTCGACTACCACTAATAGGGCAGCGAATTGAATGCGGCTTTTCATCATAAACTTGATACAAACCTAAGCGTTGATTAATTGTTTCTATTTGTTTTTCAAGCTTAGCTTTATCCTCTTTTTGAATTTTTACTTGCGCTTTCATCTGCTGTTCAAGCTTAGCTTTATCCTCTTCTTGAGTTTTTACCTGCTTTTTCAACTCGTTACTACTTTCTTCCTGTAATCTTAACTGCTGCTCAAGTATTGTCGGCAACTCTCGCAAACGCTGATATTCTTCGCCATTTTCAAAGTCAATCAGCTTGTTCTCAACCCGCACAATTGTTTGATGTAAATTTTCAATATGAGTGACTAATAAACTTTCTGCTCCTTCATGGTGTTCAATTAGCTTTTTATGATGGTCTTCTACTATTTTTTTTGCTTCTTGCTTCCTGTTATCAATATCGGTTAACCGATTTTTATCAGCAGACTGATAGCACGCCAGCGGGTTTTTAATCGCCATTGCCTCAATCCCTTTAAGATTTTTACGAAACTTCTTTATGCTCAGTGGGTCTGAGTAAATACCTAAAAAGTGGTAATAGCAACCTATATTCTTATTTAATGCCTCTAAAGCTTTAAGCTTTACCAACACTGGTTTATCATCTTTATCTTTTACTGCTGTTTCAATCGTAGGTTTTAGCTGATTAAGCAAATCTTTAATGCTTTGATATAAATCAGCACCATACTTTTGAGCGGTAACATCTTTTATTCTTTCAATATGTTCTTCATATGCTGCAATTTCTCTTTTAAGTCGTTTTATAAAAACACTTTCATTCTTTATTTCCGTTTCTTTCATATCATCAAATAAATTTTGAACGCAGTCAAAAGAGCAGGAAAGCGTTTGTTGCGCGTTTTCATTGAATTCTTGCTTAGCAATTTTTATAGGTTCGCTCACCAATACCGACTGATGCGAAAGCTCTCTTGTTAAATTGCTTTCCGGCTGTTTTTCAGTTCTCATTGAGTTCCTCTCTAAAGATAAAAAATAAGTCGTTAATGTTTGGTGGTTTGATTGTAAAATGGCTTCTAATTTTTCGTACAAACTAGAAATTCTTGCCGCATGAGGCAAGCTTATTATTTTTGCTGGGGGTTTATTGAATAATCGATCTAATAACCGTTGCGCATCATTTTCACCCAATAAAGCTGCCTTTGTTAGGTAATCTTGGGCTTTTTCTTGATACTGTATGGCTTCTTGTTCGCTTACCTCTCCTGTTAATACCCCTTGTTGTAGTTCGGTTGCGCAGATTAAGGCTATATTGCCTAATTCATAGCAAGCTGTTTTATGGTATTCCGGATAACGCGCCGTTATTAATTGATACCAATTTACTGCTCTTACCAAGTCCCCTTGTTCTTGATAATATTGCGCCCATTGCAGACTCAGGCGGTGAAATAGCAAATCTTGGACTAATTGGTCTTGGCCCTTAGGCACAGGCCAATCAGTGAGTAATGGTGCACGCATATAGTTTAAAATATGGTAACTTGCCCATCGCGCTTCACGGATATTTTGATGAAATAATGCTGAAGATGCATAGAAAATAAACGATGATAGGTCTTTTTTTTCACACAAATCGGTATGTAATGGCGCAATATTTACCGCTAGACACTCATTATCGCCAAATCGCGTTCGCGCAAAACGCTTTTTAACCGCATGATAAGCAGAACCCGTCTTCACCTTCATATATTGCCATCCTCGCTGTAGACGGTCTGTAAGTTTTCTCATTTCCATATATGCTCATTGAGGATTCATCGGTTTGATGAAGTTCGCCGTAAAAATACTCAATCATATATAGCTTCATCCATTTTTACAAGAATAAGACGCGCGATGGTTCTCTACAGAGCTAAGCCTACTGAAGCTCAAAAAGATTAGTCAAACGCCTTACTCCTTGAAATTATTTTTTACATACAGTCCTTCAATTGCTTGCTAAAATAGTCAGGTGCTTAATTAACATAACGAACTATTATGCCCCATACTCTTATGCTTGTTCCTACCAGCCTTGGCGTTGGTTTAATTACCATTAGTTTAGGCTTAGAGCGCGCCATTGCCAATCAAGGTATCCGGGTTGCCTTATTCAAACCTGTAGCAATAGAAAAAACGGCTTTGACAACGCTTACAGGGATTGTTATCTCACGGGTAGAGCATTTATTAAGCATAGGACGGCTTGATGAGCTATTAGAAGAAATCATTGCAGCCTATGAGAGAATCAGTGCGAATGTGGATGTGGTGGTGGTACAGGGTTTAATTTCAACCTCGGATTATCCTTATGCTACGCGATTAAATAGCGAAATTGCCAAGGCCTTATCCGCTGAAGTCATTTTAGTTGCAGCTCCTGCCAATAAAACACCCGAGCAACTGGCCGACCAAATTGAAATTATGGCCGCCTCTTATGGTGGTTCTAACAATCGCAAGTTACTCGGTTGTATTATTAATAAAATAAACGCGCCGCTGGATGCGCAAGGTCGCTCCCATATCGATCTGCTACAAAATGAATCACCGCAAAACCAGAGTGATCTTAATACCTTGCGTAAACAATATTTATTTCGTAATAAAAAAATTAACTTATTAGGCGCTATTCCTTGGCAAACCAATTTAATTGCACCCCGGGTTAAAGATGTGGCCGATTTTTTAACGGCTAAGCTTATCAACGAAGGTGAGATGGCAAGCCGGCGTATTTTACGGATGACCTTATGTGCTCGCAGTCTACCTAATATGGTCAATGCGCTGACGCCTGGCACTTTAATTATCACCGCAGGCGATCGCACCGATATTATTCTTGCCACCTGTATGGCAGCCTTAAGCGGCATAAAAATAGCGGCCCTATTACTCACGGGTGGTTATGAACCCGATCTTAAGATCATGAAATTATGTCAACAGGCTCTTTGTTCTGGACTGCCTATTTTATTAGTGCCTACCGATAGCTTTTGCACGACCACCGCCTTGCAAATGATGCCAACCGAAATACCGCAAGATGATATTGAGCGGCTAGAATATATCCGCAATTTTATAGCGGGTTTTATTGATCAAGCTTGGGTACGCAATCTTGTTAAAGCGCATGGCGAGCGCTTATTATCCCCCGCTGCCTTCCGCTATCAGCTTGTGGAAAAAGCGCGTAAAGCCAAGCAGCGGATTGTGTTGCCAGAAGGTACTGAACCACGGACTTTAGCCGCAGCCTCCCTATGTGCCGAACGGGGTATTGCCGAGTGTGTGCTGCTGGGTAATCCCAATGAAATCCAACGCATAGCTAAACACAATGGGATTGTGCTTAGTGATCGATTAATCATGGTTGATCCTAAAACTTACTATGAACCTTATATTCCTCGTTTAGTTGCACTGCGCCAACATAAAGGCATGACAGAGCTTTTGGCGCGTGAACAGATACAAGATCCGGTGGTACTTGGCACCTTAATGCTGGAACAAGGTGAGGTGGATGGCTTAGTTTCGGGCGCTATTCACACCACGGCCGATACCATTCGGCCGGCCTTACAAATTATTAAAACCGCTTCTCAGGCAAAACTGGTTTCTTCGATTTTTTTCATGTGCTTGCCAGAACAAGTGTTAGTCTATGGTGACTGCGCCGTTAATCCTAATCCTAATGCCGAGGAATTAGCCGATATTGCTATCCAAAGCACCGATTCTGCCAAAATCTTTGGCATAACGCCAAGAGTAGCCATGATAAGCTATAGCACGGGGGTTTCAGGCTCAGGGCTAGAGGTTGATAAGGTTCGCCAAGCCACCGAATTAGTCAAACAAAAACGCCCGGATATCATGATTGATGGTCCTTTACAATACGACGCAGCGCTTATTGAATCGGTTGCTCAAAGCAAAGCCCCGAATAGTCCGGTGGCGGGTAAAGCCACCGTGTTTATTTTCCCCGATTTAAATACGGGTAACACGACTTATAAAGCCGTGCAGCGCAGTGCCGATGTCTTAAGCATTGGTCCGGTGTTACAGGGCTTACGTAAACCGGTAAATGACTTATCCCGCGGTGCGTCCATTGATGATATCGTCTATACTATTGCGTTGACGGCCATACAAGCGGGAAATTTAAAAATTTAAGCTGACTTAACCCTAATGTCAAAAACATGCAAACCGATGCACCCGACTGGAATGGGCCAACCCCGCGCTAGCTTATGCGCTTAAAACCAGATAGCAGCTTATAACTTACAATAAAGCTAAGGCCACCAGCCCATTTTCATTAAGCTTGAGAGGCAGCTGTTGCAGTTTTAGGTAGAGCAAGAAGATAAAACTACCAATCCGTTTATTGCCATCAATGAAAGGATGGTCCTTAATAATAAAGTACAGCACATGCGCAGCTTTTTCCTCAACTCAAATTAAATGTAACTAAAAGTAGAAAAAAATGAATTGTTGACTCATATTAAAGGTAACCGAAAAAAGCGAGGTTACTACCATGAGTCAAGAGCAAAAACGTGCTTATTTAGAACCCATATTCCGCACCTGAATTTAGGAATAAATATACTGATAAGGCGGCCCTAAGCAAGTGAGGATTATTCTCTGCCGTTCCTGTAGATTAATGACGATTTTGTGAGTCTGATCAATAGTGAGCTCATCAATACCTTGAAAGCAAAAGAAGACCCAGCGTGCTGTGGGCTTTTGGGTTGGTTTTTTCTTCATATCAGGGAAGAATGTGTTCGTAGCCGCTAGTTGCTTACGGATGAGGTGCTCTAATGCTGCATACACCATGAGGCAGCAGGTCATGACCATGAGTAAGGCTTCAATACGCTGAGGTTTTTTGAGAAACAAGGAGGCCCCTAGAAAGTCAGGACTTTTAAGAAAGCGAAAGCCTCGCTCCACCGCTTGCTGGGATTTGTAATGGTCTAGCATGGCCTGCATGGTTAAGGTGTTTGAACAGTCATTGGTAGCTAGGATAAACAAACCTTTTTGAGCCGCTTGGGTTTGTTTGTACTGTAGGCAAGTATAGAGCTGGCCGCTAATGAAGTAATGGGTTTTAGCGGGTGCCTTGGCTTTAGGCCGACCTCGGGTCGTATAGCTGATGCGAGGTACTACACTGCCTTCAGCCACTTTAACCGCTTGCTGAGCTGCTTCCCATTTTTCCAACGCTTGTTTGGCATCCGCCTCACAGGCAAAGGCTTGCTGGCAGAGTTTAGCAAAGGCTTTAGCTGCTTGCTCGGTACTTTTAGCCAGCGTTTTATGTAGGGTCTGGTTTTCACGATGGTTAGCCTGCTGACTGCGAATCAACAACCAGCGTTGTGGTACATCGGCGTAAGTCACCTCAAACCAGGCGCCACTGTAACCCTTGGCTAAGGGTGTAAACTCAACCGTAGGATGTTGCGCTATCAGCTTTTTAGTTTCTGTTAACGTTTGTGGTACGCGCGATATAAAAAGCTGCTGTTGTGCATCGAGTGCTTTGAGGGTGTCTGCCACATACAAAGCGGCATCACCAATCAAGTAACGGCAACGGGCTGCCGCTTTTAGGCTAGCGAGGCGCGCTTTCACGAGGGCTTTGAAGTTCTGGCTATCGTGGCTATTGCCACTACAAGCCTGAATACCCGGACCAAGCAGGCGCTCAACGGGCTTATCTGCAAAATAATCGGGATACAAATGCAGCGTGCGGCTCACAAAACCTAAGCCATTTATCCTTAAACTCACAGCCCACCAACTCCTTATCAAACCACTATGCTTCTTGACCTTCTGACCTGTTTGAGCATTCCGTATGCCTTGTACCCACTACTTCTACCTATTCGTTTCATTCTGACGGCCTACTTCTTACCAGAAATTTTGGGTAACTGAAAGGTTCACAGACCGCTTACCTGCAAACCTAAACCTTTCATAACATGAATAACAGTTAAAAGGTCGAGGAAAGCGTGTCCTGTTGAACGAAAGATTGTTTTATTTTCTTTCAGCTCACGAACATCATAGCGCACAAGCTCAGATAAAGTTATCGCATGTCTATTTATCTCGCCAGCTTCAGCTATAGCAGTCTCTAAATCTTCCACAATCAATTTAGCCTCTGCAACAATATCTACAGGTAACTCACTAGAATACGGAGTATGTGCCCCCATACAATTAATATGTAGTCTTTTAGTCCGCAAATCTTCAGTCGCAAATAAAGGTTCCACAGAAGTCGTTGCAGTACTTATTATGTCTGCACCAGCAATGGCTTCTTGTACGGACGTATACGGTATCATCTGAGTCTGTCCTGCAAAATCTTTATTTTCTCGAATAAAATTTTCAACATTTTTTGGCTCCCGCGAGTATACACGAATTTGTGTAAGTTTCCTTACACAGGAAACGGCTCTAATTTGCGCTCTGGCCTGAGTTCCACTACCAATGATCGCGAGTACTCTAGCACATTCATGGCTACAAATATCTGTTACTAAGGCACTAACGGCAGCACATTTTATATTTGTTATTTCTGCACCGTCAAACAACATAGGAGCTTTTTCTGCTTCATTTGAATAAGCAACTATAAGAGAACGGACACTCGATTTTGTACCTAGGCTTGGAACAACAGCTCCTATTTTAGCTATAAAAATCCCATGTTGTTCGCTATAAGCGGGCATGGTTAGAAATGCTGAAAAAGGATTATTTTTTAAAATCAAAGATCGCTTCGGCACTTCTGCCTCTATTTTTCTACTATAAGCAAGACGAATTTCATTGACCAAAGCTTTTAAGTCAGTAACTTTCGCAATCTCTGTTGCTGAGATATATTTGGGTGCTGCACTGTTCATAATACACTCACTTATCTGGGATATAAAAAACCAAAATTCTGTAGAGCCCCATCTCCTGCGGTGAATAAAAGGATTAATTTTTTTTCATCTTCTTAGCTAAATTAATATCGATTGGTTTAAAAAAATATAGCTAAATTCCTAGTATGGAGTTGGACATGGTCAAGAAAGATATGACGTCGAACTATAAACCAATGACCATTTACCTTTCTCAGGCGATCTTCCCGGCGACCATACCAAGAGCTTTCATCATTGCTCAACCTAGATTGATATATATGAAAGTTACTTGATACATCGATTTCTCCATCTTCGGAATTGCTCAAGATGCGAACATTGTTAACTAAATGGCGTGTCCGAGAAGGAGGATCCTCTCCCCAACAACACCCTGTAAAGAGTTTTTTTACACGTTTGGCAATTAACTCCTTATTATCATCATAATAGGCATGCTCACCAGGCCTTGCAAACTCGAGGTCCCGGTCCTTAAAGGTACGAGTCATTCGAATTGGCATCCAATACTCTAAATCATCCGACAACAGCTCTAACCATTCATGGAACTTTCGCTCATCTAGCAATGCTGCTTCATAGTAATAAAATTGCTCAATTTCTTGTTGTAATAACAATCTTTTTAAGTCTTCATTTAATGTTTGCATTATGAATATATCCTTAAGTATTATACGACTCCCTGTGGTTTCGAATGAGATTCTTTAAGTTGTTTCCAACTTGACACACTCATAAATTCAGACCAAACACGATACATCCATAATTGGTAGTGTTCATTTATTAACGACTCTATCCGAGGAGGCGAATCGCCATCGACTATGAACTTTCCAGTACCAACACCCATTCCATAGTGAAGAGGCTGATTAATCGCTCGAACATCTCCGACGCCAATTGTACATTGCTCCCAAT
>JAQSXL010000076.1 GCA_029256685.1 Gammaproteobacteria bacterium
GGTGAGGTTATTTATATTTTCTATTAAAGCTTTAACCAAACTGGTTTTCCCAGTGCCAGAAGGTGCTGCGATAATGTAAAGTATTCCGGTTGATGTCTTAGACATATAAGTATTTTTGAAACCTATCAATTTGTTGTTTTGCTTAACCTAATAATTGAGTTCTGATAAAATGACACATACTTTAATTAACCCTACTTTATACCAAAAGAGAGCTATGCATGCAAAATTTAAATGAAGGTCAATTTCCTCAGGTCAGGATGCGTCGCATACGCAGCCAAGAATTTTTACGACATATTGTGCGAGAACATGAGATTACCGCTCATGATTTAATTTATCCTCTATTTGTAACCGAAGGCAATGGAAAAAGAGAGCCCATAGGTTCTATGCCAGGCATTGAACGGGTATCCTTAGATTATCTATTAGAAGAAGCCGCAGAGCTAGTTGAATTAGGTATTCCTGCTATTAATTTATATCCCGTAGTGCCTTTTGAAAAAAAGAGCATTGATGCTCAAGAAGCCTATAACCCTGAGGGGATAGCGCAATGCGCCATTCGCTTATTGAAAAAAGAATTTCCGCAATTAGGTATTCTAAGCGATGTGGCCTTAGATCCTTTCACTATTCACGGACAAGATGGCATTGTTGATGAACGTGGATATGTGTTAAATGATGAAACTAATGCCATTCTGGCTAAGCAGGCGCTATCGCATGCACAAGCGGGGGCCGACGTGATAGCGCCTTCCGATATGATGGATGGTAGAGTGGCGGTTTTACGTCAGGCATTAGAAGCCGCCGGCCATGTGAATGTAGGTATTATGAGTTATGCGGCAAAATATGCCTCTAGTTATTATGGTCCTTTTCGTGATGCCATTGGCTCAGCGCAGAATTTAGGTAAACGGGATAAAAAAACCTATCAAATGGATCCTGCCAATATTGCCGAAGCCCTGCGTGAAACCGCCTTAGATATTGCAGAGGGTGCCGATGCCGTGATGGTAAAACCCGGTCTTCCCTATCTTGATGTGGTGCGTAGTATTAAAAATCACTTTAATATTCCGGTATTTGTTTACCAAGTGAGTGGTGAATATGCCATGTTGATGGCAGCGATTCAAAATGGCTGGTTACCGGAACGTGAGTCAATTATGGAAGCTTTGTTATGTATGAAACGCGCCGGCGCTAATGCAATTCATACCTATTTTGCCAAAAAAGTAGCTAAGTGGTTGAAAGAGGGCTGAAGCTTAGGATGGTTGCGCAAAAGTTTTTTAATGATGACCAGGGTTTGTTTCATTATTTCGCTAGGCTGAGTGGAAAGCATTGATTTTTCAGTATTGCAGCGTAGTTGACATAGCAGTCAATGAGCAGGGGAACACAGAAAATCAAGGTTTTACGCCCAGCATAGCTTCGTAGTCTGTTGTTCCTTTATACCTGATTGCTTAGCTGTACAAAATCTGCAACGCTTAGTTGTTCGGGCCGAATTGTTGGATCGATACCACTCGCTTTAATCTGTTCGGTGGTTAATAACGTTTTTAAACTATTCTGTAAGGTTTTGCGGCGTTGATTGAAGGCATGCAAAACAATCTGGCTAAAAAAGTTGAAGTCCTTAGCAACATAGGGCAGAGCTGGATGAGGTATCAGCCTTACTATGGCCGAATCAACCTTGGGTGCTGGATAAAATGCACCGGGCTTAACCGTAAAGAGATAGCTTACCTGACAGTAATACTGCACCATAACACTAAGCCTACCATAGGCAGACTCACCGGGCTTAGCTGCTAAGCGCTCAACAACCTCCTTCTGTAACATAAAATACATATCTTTGACGAGCTGGATATGATTGATTAAATGGAACAATAGGGGCGTCGAGATATTATACGGTAAGTTGCCGACTATGCGTAAACGTTCGCTAGATTTTACTAACCGATTGAAATCAAACTTTAAGGCATCGGCATGATGAATGGTCAAATTAGCATGTTGCTCGGCAAGATTTGTAAGCCCCGCTAATAGATCGCGGTCAATTTCTATGACTTCGAGTTGAGTACCGGCTTGAGCCAAGTACTGAGTTAAGGCGCCCAATCCCGGGCCAATTTCAATAAGATGTTCATTGGATTGTGGATTTATCACTTTCACAATTTTTTGAATGATATGATGATCGTGCAAAAAATTCTGACCAAAGCGTTTGCGTGGTTGATGTGGCATTTTCACTGAGTCTTAAGTTGTTGTACAAGAGTGGCAAATGCCTTAGCCCTATGGCTTATACCATTTTTAACAGCGGGATCAAGTTCTGCCGCAGAGCAACCATGGCTAGGCACGTAAAAGAGGGGATCATAGCCAAATCCATGAGTGCCCCGCATTTCGGTTAAAATTATGCCTTCCCAACTGCCATGACAAACCACTGGCGCGGGATCTTCCGGATGTTTTAAATAGGCTAAAACGCAGTGAAAACGCGCGGTACGTTGTTCAAAGGGAGTATTTGTTAATTCGGTTAACAATTTTTGGCAGTTAGCTAAAAAATCAACCTGTTCACCAGCATATCTAGCGGAGTAAATACCGGGGGCGCCGTTTAAGGCATCGACTTCAAGTCCGGAATCATCGGCGAGTGCAGCTAAGCCGGTTTTTTCTGCGGCATAGCGCGCTTTAATAATGGCATTTTCTATAAAGGTTAGGCCCGTTTCTTCTACACTGGCTAAATTAAATTCGGTTTGCGGAATAACTTGCCAGTTAAATGGCATAAGTAACTGCTGAAATTCGGCGGTTTTACCCAGATTGTTAGTAGCTAAAATAATGCGTTGCATGAATAAGTTATCTAAATTAAGGTTTTATAAATTAACGGGTCGTAAAAGAATTTTGTTTGCTTCATTGTTGCAACTTTGCCATATTTAACAAGTAAATAAAATAAATTTTTAGTAGTAAAATACTTAAAAAATTATCGGATACTATAAAATATCTGGTAATCTAATGCAGAGTCCTTTACGATTAGGATAATCTTAAACTGATGATCGGTAAAGCTAAGATCTAATTTAACCCGGATATAGAGTTAATTAGTCGTAGCAATCACCAGGATCCGTCTAAGTAAAGTCTTGAATTTTCGGGGCTTAAATAGCAGTCATAAAAAAAGTTGCATTTACTACTTGCTATTTTCCATGGAATCGGTATTATTGTTCATCTTTCCACATGGGTCGTTAGCTCAGCCGGTAGAGCAGCAGGCTTTTAACCTGTTGGTCCTGCGTTCGAATCGCAGACGACCCACCATTTATTTCCAAAGCTTCCAGGCTTCATAAAAGCTAACTGATTTAATACCTTCTGCAATCTCTAGTGCTTTACATAAAGCTGCAACTAAACCCAGATGGTCTAGGTGCAGAATCACGGGCTAATGCCATGGACTGTGAATTTGCTTATGCGTTTATGCCTATTAAGAGTTATTGTATTTAGTATATTATACTATTGTCGTTATCTACGTTATTATATGACTATTGTTTCCTTTATTTTAAAGGGTTAGAGGCATATGTATTGTAGTTTTATAATTAATATAGTGTAGTTTTTGTATGGTAAATTATCCCTTACGTATTATACAACCAAGCTTTTCCTCGGAATTAACCGATATTATTATCGAGTTAGAGCATCTTAGAAAGCTTCAGCTTTATGGTGATACACCCGTTTCCATTTTCCTAGAATTAAAAAAGATATTTCATCTATTAGAAAGTCTAGGCTCTGCCCGTATTGAAGGTAACCATACCACCTTAGCTGACTATATTGAAACAAAAATTCAAGCGCCCACGATACCGCATGAGGATATTTTAGAAGTCCATAATATTGAAGAGGCTATGGCCTATATTGAGCAATACATGATGCCTGGTGCGACTTTGACTCATCAGTTTATCCGAGAAATCCATATGCTTACTGTTCAAGGGTTGATAAGAGAAGGGGATAAGACACCAGGCCAATACCGAAATCAACCTGTACGTATCGCGGGTTCTACCCATATACCACCCGAACATTTTATGGTGCAAGGTTACATGGATGAATTGCTAGCCTTTACCAACCGAGCCGATTCACCTAAGTACGATTTGCTGAAAGTAGCACTGGCGCATCATCGGTTTAGTTGGATACATCCCTTTACCAATGGGAATGGCCGAGTGGTACGGCTATTAACTTATGCCATGCTCATCAAATATGGCTTTAACGTGCAAGTAGGTGGACGCTTATTAAATCCTACTGCCGTTTTTTGTAACGATAGAACCCTGTATTACAACCAATTGACTCAAGCCGATAGTGGTACTGATGAAGAGCTCCAGGCATGGTGTACCTACGTATTACGTGGTATTCGAGATGAGTTGATTAAGTTAGATAGCTTATTACAGTATTCAACTTTAAAAGCTAGAATCTTGCTGCCTGCGCTGGAGTATAGTAAAACACGAGCGTTGGTAACGGAAGAAGAATACCGCATTCTACATCTTGCCATTTCTCAAGGCGAATTTAAAACGCATGATGTACAGAAGGCATTACCAAACCTTAACGAAAGGCAACGAATTTATCAGATTAAAAAACTGAAAGATAATCGCATGATTCAGTCTGTGCCGAACACTACGCGTATTTATACTATCAGCTTTACCAATAACTATTTGATACGAGGGGTAATTGATGCTCTTAAGAAGCAAGGATTTATTTCAACCTTGGGTGAGTAAACTATTTATTTTTGTATAATGTGTGTTTTGATAGTTTGTGATATGCAAACCTTGCGCGACTTTTACGCGACTGAGTGCTGCATTGTTATGCATTTTGTAATGGACGTCACGCTTAAAAAATTAATAAGATCAATGAGTTAATAATGACGCAGTCGCATTTTAACCCGTTGGTCCTGCGTTTGAATCGCAGACGCTCCACCATTTATTTCCAAGGCTTCCAAGCATTTTACCTTTTCACCAATAATTCCCTTTCTAAAGATCGAGTTATATTGTTTTTTTTGTATGGCAGCCTGTGTTTAAACTGTTTGGACATGAATAGTGAAAAATTTGAAGATATTAATATAAGTCAATTCAACTCTAGTAAGGGCCTATTGGAGTTACTAAAAACTCAATCGTTAGAGTTTCAACTTTCTCCGGAGCAAAATTTTAACGCTTATGATTTTTTATTCTTACAATT
Organism: Gammaproteobacteria bacterium; assembly: GCA_029256685.1. Classification (GTDB taxonomy): domain Bacteria; phylum Pseudomonadota; class Gammaproteobacteria; order JAQSXL01; family JAQSXL01; genus JAQSXL01. Next base: position 5,131 of record JAQSXL010000076.1, read on the forward strand.
GGTCCAGATGTTTAAAGATAATAATATAGCAGATACAATTGGTAAATTGGCTGTTTTGGCTAAGGCATGGGGAATCGATTTATACAACCTAGACAACCAAAGCATAAAGACGATCGCCAGAGAGTTGCATAGTGCAGATTATTTGGAATTAAATAAAAAGCTTAAGTCAATCCTAAAGTATCCTGATTATCAAAACGCAATAATCGACGATTGGCTCTCGCATCATCTCTTCAATATCCCGATAGCTTAAGGCATAAACTAAATACCAGCGTACCACGAGTAAAATAATGTCCTTCTGAAAATGCTGCCACTTGAAACTGATCATGCCGATACAGTCCTGTTATGTTTTTTAGCGTAGCATAGCTCAACTAGCAATTTTTTGCGGCGGAACCGCCTAATTACGTCTAGCAGAGATGTATCGACCATTTTTAGCCGCTCCATTAAAAATTGCGACAGGACCGGCAATTGCTAAGCTGGTGGAATGCGCTCCAAGTACCTTATATGACTGGCTACAACTAAAAGGAATAAGGGCTAAAGCATAGGCTGAAGGACAGCTATTGCTTGTAATTACAATGTCATTTTATTGTGCTATTATTTGAATAACCATAGGAGATTATAGCCATGTCTATAGCCAATAAAGTGCACCATACTCGGGAGACGCTGAATATTCGCATTAAACCAGAGGAACGCAGTCTTATCGATCGCGCGGCCAAAGCTCGTGGAAAAAATCGTACTGATTTCATTCTAGACGCTGCGCGTTTAGCAGCGGAAGAAGCCCTACTTGATCAAGTGTTTATAACTACTAACCCACAAGCGTATGCTGAGTTCCTTAATAAGCTAGAAATGCCCCCTTATCCTAATGAGCGATTACGCAGAACAATGCAGACGCTCGCACCTTGGGACAAAGCATGACGGTCTCTTCACCAGAGTTACTGACCGAGCATCATAATATAAAGGCCTTTACATCAGGTGCAGAAAGTGTAGATATTTGGCTGAAACGCCGTGCAATGAAAAATCAAATTACAGGTGCATCGCGTACTTTCGCTGTTTGTCAAGGACAGCGTGTAGTAGCCTATTATGCTTTAGCATCAAGTGCAATAGCAGTTAATGAAGCACCTGATCGGTTTCGTCGTAATATGCCAGATCCTATTCCTGTTGTCATACTTGGACGGCTTGCCGTGGATCAAGCTTTCCAAGGAAAAGGAATTGGGCGAGCCTTAGTTCGCGATGCAGGTCATCGAGTTATTCAGGCTGCTGATACTATTGGTATTCGAGGATTAATTGTCCAGGCTATCTCTGCCGAAGCTAAAGCATTTTATGAACATATTGGTTTCGATCCTTCCCCGCTGGATGAGATGACATCAATGATTACAATTGCTGACCTACGTGATGCTATCATCTAGGGGGATGCCACTGGTTATCGACATCCTGAGCGTTGGTAAACACGCGTAGTTTTATATGACAGCTAACTGGACAATTATGTAAATAGTTATCGCGACATTACCAGTTTACTTTTTTAAAATGAACAATACTCTGCTAAATGGAATGACAACATTTAATAGAATAGCTTAATAGTCAATCCAATTAACTTGGCGGGACTTTTGCGTGGATCAGTTGTGCATCGTTATGCATGGTCATGCATTTTGTAATGGGCGGTGCGCGCAAAAATTATAATAAAATCAATAAGTTAATTTATAATCTTAAGGCTTTTAACCTGTTGGTCCTGCGTTCGAATCGCAGACGACCCACCATTATTTTACTTACCGTTTCATCTGTAGCATACCCTAACTGCTTAGCAACCCAGTTAATATTTTAGTGAATACTTTTGCTGGTTCAATTGTTCTTCTATCCCTAAACGGGCTTTGGGGCGTACACTTGCTAAGAATTTTTCATTAAAAAATACATTAAGCTTTTTATACATCGTACTCTTTTTGCCATAGGGTTGAATGTAAGAGCATAATCGCTCAATGAATGAAACGACTTCGGTTGTAGGATGTTGTTGTTGAGCCTGTTGAATATTTTCTAAGGCTTTATGGTAATAAAATTGTTTTAGAAAGAAGTGGGTTTCACTGCTAGCAGCTGTTTGCCAACAGGCTGCTACATTGCTTAAATAGCTTGCAGCCTCTTTTTGCTGATGGTTTGCAAGGGCCTGTTTAGCTAAGCATTTATTAGTTTCTAATTTCTTATAGAGTTGGCTTGTTTCTTGAAAGTAGCGTCTTGCCATGCTGTTCGGTGCTGTTAAGTCGTCGGCTCTGCTTCTTCTCTTGTTGTAGGGGTACTAAAAAAACCAATAATTACTAATACTTGAACAACCTCGACTCAACATACGTTTACATGTCTCTAGTATACCAGTATTTTCATTGCCATCGTCAGGAATTTTAGAATTTACAAACTGGATAAGCTTATTTTGTGCGCTACCTAAACCAATTTCATTGGCAAGTATTAAGCAAGTTGATAAGAAATTAGCACTTGCTGCACTGAAGTCAAACCGTGCGGAATAGCTAATATACCCATTAGCTTGCTCACCAATACTGGCTCCGGCTAATCCTAACTAAGCAAGGACACCTAGAGCAGATAATCCAGTTAAGATCCCACTTGCTGCCATAATTTTATAAGAGGAATACTTTATATAATAAATGACAATGGGGTCAACAGATTCAGATAGGGTATAGTCTATCCAGTATGAATTAAATTTCCCTAATTTACCTTATCTATAGGGTTATACAACAACGGCCATGCTGCGCAGTATTCAATACTACTACATCAGCCCAAGAGGTCTGATATAACGCTTGTACAACTGGCGCCATTTTAATGATTTCAGGCCTTGTACCTATTACACAACAGCCCCTAGTAATGATGGATATTTATTATCTTAGTATATTCATTATACCTACGGTATCAATTACACGTTTACCTTGTAAAGACTTATTGCTAAGTGTCCTAATTTGATCATGCCCTACTAAAATTACCACGATATCGGCTGCTAAGATGGCTTCCTCCATAGAGACGAAATTCAGGCAAGCCACCTCATTTAATCCCCGTGGTAACTCTTTAAAATAAGGATCGGCTATATACATAATATTGTCTAGATGAAGCAACTGCTGGATAATTCTAAGCGCTGGACTTTCTCTAAAATCATCAATATTCGCTTTATAACTGATACCTAAAATAGCAATTTTAGGACATTTATAGTTCTTGGCTTCATCGACTATTTGTTGAAGAACATATGCTGTCTTAGCATCATTTACCTCGCGGGCAGTACGAATGATACGGGACTTTTCTGGAAAGGCATCAACAATAAACCAGGGATCAATAGGAATACAATGTCCCCCAACGCCAGGACCTGGATTGAGAATATTAACTCTAGGATGGCGATTCGCTAAGTCAATAATTTGATGTACATTAATTTCACACTCATCGCATAACATGGCAAGCTCATTAGCAAAAGCAATATTAACATCTCGATAAGCATTCTCAATAAGCTTGACCATTTCAGCTGTTAAAGCATCGGTTAGTAACAATTCACCTTCACAAATAAGGCGATAGACTTCGGCTGCCCGACCTGCGCTTGTCTCATTGATCCCGCCAATAGTACGAGCATTAGTACGCAATTCATGTAATGTCTGTCCTGGTAAAACACGTTCAGGACAATAGGCTATAGTAATGTCTGCTTGCAAAGCCTGTTTCAATGGAAATGCAAGATCTGGCCGCATCTTACTAAATGTACAAGCTGTTGCCTCAACGGTTCTCAAAGGT
>JAQSXL010000077.1 GCA_029256685.1 Gammaproteobacteria bacterium
CGGCTATTGCAGGTCTACTCATTGCGCATTACGGCATCATCGTAACCTATTTGATTGATTTGTTAACCTTTGGGGTTTCCCTCATTAACCTTTGCCTAATGCATAAGATGCCAAAACCCGTTCATCATGAACATTTGCCCATTCTGGCTTCGCTAAAACAGGGGATACAGTTTGCCCTAAGACGCCAGGAGTTAATGGGCAGTTATTGGGTGGATTTTATCGCCATGATCTTTGGTATGCCTAACGCCTTATTTCCTGCCATGGCTGAATCCTTAGGCGGTGCTAAAGCACTTGGGCTACTTTATGCAGCTCCTGCCATTGGCGCCCTATTCATTTCCTTTTTTAGCGGCTGGACGGCTAGCGTCAAACAATATGGCAAAGCCATTGCTCTTGCGGCAGGGTTATGGGGAATCGCTATCATTGGTTTTGGTCTGGCCAGTTCCTTATGGCTAGCCTTAATTTTCTTAAGTCTGGCGGGTGCTTTAGATACTATTAGCGGTATTTTCCGCAGCACCTTGTGGAATGAAACCATTCCTCATGAATACCGTGGCCGTTTAGCAGGCATTGAAATGGTGAGTTATTTAAGCGGCCCCAAACTCGGTGACACAGAGGCAGGCCTTGTAGCTGCGGCCTTTGGAATCACGTTTTCTATTGTATCCGGTGGTATTTTATGTGTACTTGGAGTCGTAATTTGCTGCTATGCTATGCCTAAGTTTTGGCAGTATCGCTCAAATTAGCCCGTCTTATACCCTATATTACATACCGCATAAATCCAGAACCACTTCAAATTTCTGGTTGTTAAAAGCTATTCATTCCTAATACGGTTAGCTATCTCACTATTTTTCAAGCTATCCCATGCGCTTCATTATTTGTCGTCTATACTAAATAGTAGCTGCAGCGTAAAGATTGATTGTAAAACGCGATAACTTAAGCAACAGGAGATGCCATGTTAAAATCCAAAGTTCCACAACAAGCAAAACAATTGCTGACGAATGGTTTATTTAGTCAAAGCCAACGGTTCGCCAGTACGGCAAAATATCCAGCTAAGGATCTTCATCCCTTAACAACGGAGGATGCCCAGAAATATAAAAATGAGTATTATAGAGATAAACAATTAAAACTACCTATTGATGGCTATGCTGGGCCTTTTTACCGCTCAGATATTATCAAAAACTCGGATTCAATAGTGGCAACTAAGAGTCTAGATTATGGTAATGCAATGTATGGCCAGGGTAAGGCATTTTGTTGGTATGCATTAGATGAAGCAGAATTTAAGTCTAGAGCACAAAGCACTGATAGAAAATTTATTATTTTTGCCGTAAAAGCTTCGGCTTTAATGAATAGTCAAGAAGATATTGACAAAATTTGGCAAGAGACAATGAAAGTGCGAGAAGAAGCTTACACTTACAATCGTTCTGCTATGGAGCTCAGTTTTTCCCAGAGTCCGACCGCGCCTAAAGATGCCATTAGTATTGAACCCATTGCACGAATAGAATCCGTTTCTGGTGAATTACGATTACAGGTCCTTAATCAAAAATTATTTGATGGCATGATGGACAAGGAAAAACTGAAAGACTATAAAATAGTCATGGCTAATAATACGGAGGAACAGGAATCTCACAGCCCAAAACTCAGATAAAACTTATCTACTAAGAAAAATTAATTTATTAGAAAATCTGCGCCATCGGTTATAAATAATATCTATAGGTTAATTGATGGCGCTAAGCCTTATTTTAACCATCAGCCTCTTCCCGGATATAATAGGCTAGTATACCACTAAGCAAAAAGCTTAAAGCTATAATTATAAAGGCATATTTGAATCCAGTTTTATTATAAGGATCAGTTTCACTCATAGAAAACAGCGCTAATACCCAACTAAACAGCAGTTGATATAATGCACCGCCGGCATTAACCAAGATACTAATAATACTTGAAGAAGTTGCTTCAATTTCTCGCGGACTAATTTTTGCTACCATAAGATAGCTAAGCAACTGGGCAGCTGTGATGACGCCTAATAATAAAAACAGCATTCTGAGCATTGTTATGTTCAGGGGCAGATAGGCTAAACTTAAAAAAACAACTCCACCCAATACAGCAATTAACAACATTAGGTAACGCTGTTCTTTTACCTTACCCGCTAAGTAGCCTAAGCAAGGTGAACCTAACATAACGCCTACAAAAATCAGGCTAATAATACGGCCTGCTTTAGCGGCAGTAAGCTGATGAATAGTCATTAGGTATGCCTTACCCCATAAGGCACCTAATAGCACCATGGGTAAATTAACTATACAGGCATAAAAACCACAGCTTAAATTTTGTTGGTTAACAAAAGCTAACTTTAGGTTTTGCCATAAGCTAATTTGTTTAGCCGATAGAGTATTTACAGCCCTTGGTTGTGTTTTTAGAATAGAGGCCATAAAAACCCAAATAATTATTCCTAACATCCCAAGGCCAAATAAGCTGGCACGCAATCCAAACCGATTTGTAGCATACAGAAAAGGTTGCTGCGACAAAATACAGCCCAACATGCCCGCTACATAAATGAATGATTTGGCTAAAGCCGCCCCTTTTCCGGAAAAATAATTTGAAACTAACTTCAGATAGCCCAGCAGGGCAAAACCATTGCCAATTCCAATTAATCCACGAGCCATAATAGCAAGCCATATATTTTGAGTCATTGCCATTAGAAAAGTTCCCACAATGGCTAAAAATAAAGTAAAAAGTAATAAGGGTTTAAGAGCCCATCTATCGAACAAAATACCCGCGGGAATAACGCTGGCCGCGCAGCTATAAAGATAAGCCGAGGCTAAAAAGCTTAATTGCATTTCATTGATTTGATATAGCCTTATGAGTTCGGCATGAACGGTATTAAGGAGGGTAAGCTGCATCATTTCATAGCTAAAATAAAGCGCTACGATGATACAACTAAACCAGGCTAGCAATTTATATGGCCGGGATTTTGTCATATCCACCTACCTAGTTTGGTTAAATAGACTCTGACATAGCTCTAACAATAAGATATTGTAACAGAATTAACCCCTTAACTTTGATATAATATTTACTAAGCCATTAAGCTTGCTTAAATTATGAATCGCTAGGTGTAAATTATGCAGTTAAGATATTTAGTAGCTTTAGAGGGTGATATTCATATCGTCGGAGTTAAAAGCCGAGAGATAATTGATACTCAGAGCAAAGAAGCTCTTTTTAACGAGTTAAAAAAGCATGAAGCCATTAAGTTTGAGAGATTGGACAGTGGATTTATTAAAGAGCAAGCCTTGTTATATTTAGAAGCCCAAGAAGTTGAAACTGTGCAAAATTTTATTAATCAGTTTAATCAAACTCAGGATGATACACTAGAACCTAAGCTAGAAAATACTCACCCTTCACATTTTGCAGAACCTAAATCTTTTTAGTTTCAGTCTTATTTAATGGGATTGTGACCTAATTATAGGAGGTTATGATGGACATTTATGAGCTACAAAAAACCGAGCATGAAAAAATTTTACAATTATTAAGCTTAATTGCCGAGGTTGAAGAGCCTGAAATTGCCAATGCCTTCAACCGTTTTAGGACAGAGTTATCCGCCCATAAAATAGCCGAAGAACAAACTTTTTTTAAATTATTGCAAGAAAAAGATAATGCTTTAAAACAACAGATCGATATAATAAAGGCCGAGCATGTAAAGCTTGAAGAGTTATTTAATAAGTTATGTCGTTCCGCGGTAGAAACTGATGAGCTTAAAGTGGGTTTAAGCCAATTAAATGCGGTGCTGACAAGCGATATCGCCGAAGAGGCTCGGTTATTAACCATCGCAAAAACGCTATTAACTCCAGAAGAAGCCGAAAACATTGCCAAAGAAATGACAACGTGTAAATTAAATTTTGAACAACGCTTGAGTGATAGATTGAATCCTTAGCTAGAGAGGTTGCTATGAGTTCTGCTTCAACGCTTCATAGAATTGTAATTGTAGGCGGCGGCGCCGGTGGTCTCGAATTGGCCACGCAACTAGGTAATAGTTTGGGTAAACAACAGCGCGCCCAAATCATTTTAGTCGATCATCAACTCACTCATCTTTGGAAACCGTTATGGCATGAAGTAGCCGCTGGCACATTAATGACTAGTGAAAATGAGCTCAGTTATATTGTACACGCTTATCTTCATCATTTTGAATTTCAATACGGCAGCTTTCTTAAATTAGATAAACAGCATAAACAAATTACTTTGGCGGCCGTTACCAATCAGCAACAGCTCGTTTTGCCAGAACGTACCTTAGCCTATGATACGCTCGTACTTGCCTTAGGTAGTGTTAGTCATGATTTTGATATACCGGGTGTTGAAGAGCATTGCTATACCTTAGATAGTTATCAAGATTGCCAGCATTTTCAACAACAATTTTTGCAGCAACTGATGCGCTTACAAGAACAACAGCAGCAAGAGTTAACGATAGCTATAGTTGGCGGTGGGGCTACGGGAGTTGAGCTGGCGGCCGAATTACAATTTGCCTGCGAACAAGCCTTGAATTATAAGCACAAACCTAAGCCTGTATCCTATAATATAGCGATTAGTCTTATTGAATCGGCCCCTAGACTGTTAGCCGGCTTGCCCGAAAAGATCTCTTTAGCCACCCAGCAAGAATTAGCCCGCCGTAACATTCAAGTGGTATTAGACGAACAAGTTAGTGAGATTACTCCCGAAGCCATTCACACTAAGAGCGGTAGGGTAATACCGGCCTTGTTAAAAGTATGGGCAGCGGGCATAAAAGCCTCACCCTTTTTAACCACGCTAGGTTTAGCCACCAATCAACGTAATCAACTACTAGTCAAACAAACTTTACAAACCACTTTAGACGAAAATATTTTTGCATTCGGCGACTGCGCCGCTTGTCCGCAGCCGAATTCCGATAGGCTGGTACCGCCTAGAGCCCAAGCCGCACACCAACAGGCCCATTTACTAGCCAATTCCTTAACGAGGCAGCTACAAGGCAAGGCCTTGCTGCCCTATTATTACCGAGATTATGGATCGCTAATCACGTTAAGCAGGCATAATACCTTTGGTAACTTAATGGGTAAATTATTAGGCGACATAATGCTAGAAGGCAAATTAGCCCGACTGGTTTATTTATCTTTATATCGTAAACATCAAGCGGCTTTATATGGTTGGTGGAGAGTTGCCCTATTATCTTTGGCCCAATTTTTAACCAAGCCGCTTAGACCTCGGTTAAAATTACATTAAGCATCCTTACAAACGGAGAAAAATATTTTCATGCTCAAAACGGGCTTAAAGCCCATGGTTAAAGCCATTGACACGGGTTTTAAATTAGCGCTAATATTAGTCATATACATGAATTTTCTATTCTCATATTTATAATTTCTATCTTAAAGAGCCATTTTTATTTATAAGTTCTCTAGGGATAGAAATTTGTCTGGCGGCTTAAGAATCAGGACTTGTTTTTATTTACTATATAAAACAAGAGGGGTTAAGCATGGCTACATCAAACCCTAGCGAAAAAAATCGGGATAACTTAATTGATAGGATAGTTACCGAAGAAACAAATCCCATTTTGAGTGCAATCTTGATTCTAATTACTGGTTTAACAATTAGGCCATTGAATTACCTGTAGTTATTGAATCTTAAACAACTGGAGATACGAAATGACTAAACTCCAAAATTCTCACCAAACAGCTAAGCAGGATAAATCTAAATTAAAGAGTGGCAAAAAAGCGCTTCTTAAGCAGCATACTGAAGATAGCATTGATGAAGCTCTAGAAGAATCATTCCCTGCCAGTGATCCACCTGCCTGGACAGCATCGGGTTCTACGCAAAAGAAAAATGAAGATTAATAAATCTAAACAGTAGTTTACTTGCTAAGCAAACTACCCAATTTAATTAGAGCCATGGGGATGTAAACAATAAATGGGTTAATCTTAGGAATAGTGTATGCAAATTTATCGGGATCGCCAACAGGCGGGTCAGTTACTTGCCGAATTGCTAACAAGCTACCAAGCCCAGCTTAACACTCTTGTTTTGGCCTTACCCAGAGGTGGAGTGCCAGTAGGCTATGAGGTAGCACGCATCTTACAGTTGCCACTCGATGTGTTCTTAGTACGCAAACTCGGTGTTCCTAGGCAAGAAGAATTAGCCATGGGTGCGATTGCTATGGGTGATATTTGCGTTTTCAATCAAGATGTTATTCAAACCTTACACATACCACAAACTCTCATTCATCATGAAATAGACAGGCAAAAACAGGTGATAGCTGAACGTAATCAACTTTATAGGCAGAATCGGCCGGCGCCTAAACTTAACGATAAAACAGTTATTTTAGTGGACGATGGCTTAGCTACCGGCGCAACCATGCGAGTTGCGGTTAGAGCCATTAAATTACAAGCCCCTAAACAAATAATTGTTGCCGTTCCCGTTGCAGCCGCAGATTCCAGCCAGTCACTGGCGCACGAGGTTGATGAAGTGATTTCTTTACAAATACCCGAACCTTTTTATGGGGTAGGGAAATGGTATAAAAACTTTAACCAAACGACCGATGCCGAGGTAATAGACTTATTAAATAAGAGTATAATAAAACATTGGTAGGAAACAGTATGCTAACTAACGAAGCAGTAAAAGTTCGTACCGCCATCACTAAAGCCGCTCACCCGTTTGTGGGGCAAGCCATAAATTGTTCGTTGCTATTGGATTGGATTGGTCATGCTCGCTTCGTATTAATTGGCGAAGCGTCTCATGGTACCCAAGAATTCTATCAAATTCGTGCAGAAATCTCTAAACAGCTTATCTTACAAAAGGGTTTTCAAGCCATTGCAATTGAGGCGGATTGGCCCGACACCTATCAGTTGCATGAATATTTACAGGAAAAACAAGACAAGCTAACTATTGAGCAAGCTTTAGCTGGTTTCAAGCGCTTTCCACAATGGATGTGGCGCAATACCGCCGTGCAAGAATTTATGCTATGGCTACGACAATATAATGACGGTATAGCCAGTGATAAAACCAAAATAGGGCTTTATGGCTTGGATTTATATAACTTACATGCTTCCATGGATGCCGTAGTAAATTATCTTAACAAAGTCGATCCGCCTGCCGCAAAAGCGGCCATTGAGCGTTATGCTTGTTTTGAGCGCTTTGGCGGTGATCCTCAAGCCTATGGTTATGCCACCTATACCGATATTTCCCATGCTTGTACTCAACAAGTACTTGATCAACTCATGGCGTTGCAACGCTCGGCGTTTGCCTATGTAAAAGATAATCATGAAACCGCTGACGAGTACTTTTATGCGCTACAAAATGCTAGGCTGGTGAAAAATGCCGAGCATTATTATCGCACCCTGTTTAAAGGCTCGACTTCATCCTGGAACCTACGCGATCAGCACATGGCAGATACCCTATTTCAGCTAGCCGAACATAGAGAAAAATGTTATCAGCAGCCCGCTAAAATCATTGTATGGGCTCACAATTCTCATGTTGGGGATGCACGTGCCACCGAAATGGGTACACAGGGTGAATATAATCTGGGGCAATTAGTCAGAAAAAAATATCCCAACGAATCCTATCTGATTGGATTTTCAACCTATACGGGTGAAGTAACTGCTGCGGCTAACTGGGGCGCGCCCGCAGAACGTAAACGCATACGCCCCGCTTTACCTGGCAGCTATGAAGAATTATTTTATCAAGTTGAATACCCTAATTTCCTGCTCGCAATTAATGAAGGTTCACAGGCCTCTTGGTACATGCGTGAACCTCATTTGCAACGAGCCATAGGCGTTGTTTATCGGCCTAATTCGGAACGCTTAAGTCATTATTATTACTCACAGCTTCCCAACCAATTTGATGCAATAATTCATTTAGATGAAACCCATGCCGTCGTTCCATTAGATACAACCACAGGGTGGCAACATGGGGAATGGCCCGAAACCTACCCCAGCGGTTACTAAGAGGAGAGCCCTATGACACCTGCAAAAGCTTGCTCGGTCACTATCGCAAATCATGAGGCAAGGCTCGCAGCCGATTTAACCATCCCCGAAAAAACCAAAGGACTCGTTATTTTTGCCCATGGCAGTGGTAGTAGTAGACATAGTTCCCGCAATCAGTGGGTAGCTAAAAACCTCAATCAAGCGGGTATTGCCACCCTATTATTGGACTTACTTACGGATGAAGAAGAATTCATCGACAGAGATACTGCCTGTTATCGGTTTAATATTCCACTACTAGCTAAACGTTTGCTAGTTGCAACCCAATGGGCTAAAACCGAGTTAGCCACTCGCCAGTTAGCTATAGGCTACTTTGGGGCAAGCACAGGGGCAGGTGCTGCATTAATAGCAGCAGCCGAATTGCCAACTGATATTCGCGCTGTAGTTGCGCGCGGTGGCAGGCCAGACCTTGCGGGTAATGCCTTAGCTAAGGTCAAAGCACCCGTCTTGCTTATAGTCGGTGGAAATGATGATACCGTCATTGAATTAAATCAACAGGCACAAAAGCAAATGTGCACGATTAGCAAGTTAGAAATAGTGCCCGGTGCAACCCACTTATTTAGTGAGCCTGGCACCTTAGAACGGGTAGCAGACTCAGCTCAAGCTTGGTTTTTGCAATATTTGTAAACATTCATACGATTAGAAGACTCACCGTATGGCATGCCACTCCAAGCCAAGATTAGAGAGTGTTTTCAAACTCTACTATGCTGGTCATAAATCGCTGATTTTCTGCGCAACGCTGCTCATGTACTTTATGTACACTGCGCTGCGGTTCTCGAAAATCAGCCCTTTCTGACTCAGCCTAGCGAGTTTGAAAATACTCTCTTATAATGAA
>JAQSXL010000078.1 GCA_029256685.1 Gammaproteobacteria bacterium
GCTTAGCAATGGCAATTTCACCTTGTCGAGTTAACAACTCTACCGAACCCATTTCACGCATATACATGCGGACAGGATCGGTGGTGCGTAGTTCATTATTCACCATGGCCAAAAGTGCCGCGGCTTCCTCCTCATCGGCGGTGGCTGTTTCGCTTTCTGATAAAAACAATACCTCATCGTCGGGTCGAATGTCGTAAATGGGAATTCCCATCTCTTCCAGCATTTTAACCACGATATCAAAATACTCGGAATCGATGATGTCCCCGGGTAAATGATCGTTGATATCGGCATAGGTTAAATAACCTTGGGATTTACCCTTGGCGATCAGTTGCTTAAGTTCAGATTGTTCCTGTTGGGTCTGTTCCCGAGGAATGTCTAATGAAATTTCTTGCGAATGATTATGTCCACGAGCCATAGAATGTGACCTTCTTTGAATAGCTAAATTGCGTTGGTTATATTATAAGGTGCTTTGCTAATAGCCGCAATGAATTCTATACGTTTTGCAGTTAAACTTTTAGAGAGGTTTTAGGGAGGGGCAGGGTTTACATATTTATTGAGGTATAGTAGTCAACAAGGGCTAAAGTCAGTCTATTATTTCTAGCTTTTTCGCTTGTTAATTTAACCCAAGAAAATAACTTAATTGACATGCTGGTTTTTTAACATTTGATACAAAAGCGTTTTTTCTGTATCGGCCAGTTGGCCTTGCTGATATTTTTCCCATAGTGCTTGCAGTTGCTGTTCTTCCATGAGGCGGGTGAGGGCGTCTTGCAATTCTTGCAATAAGTCTTGGGGCGAGCCATTAAGTTGATAGGTCGCTAAGTTTTTTAATTGTTTGCTATAGGCATGGTCGCGCCAGTGTTCGAGTAAGCTACCCGTGGTGTAGTTTGGATTGGCTTTGAGTAAAGTAATGAGCTCAAATAAAAATGCTAAGCCCTTTGCGTCGGTTTGGTTAAAATCTGGGATAACAGCAAGCTGATTAAGTAATTGAGGATATTGCAGTAAAATCGCGATGGCATGCCGTACTAAAGAGGGCGCGCTACGAGCCGTAATTAGGGGGCGTTGTAACGGCGTCTTAGTCTTTCCCTCGGGTTTAACACGATTTTGTAACATCTGTTGCATGGTGGTGGTATTGAGCTTGAGTAATTTAGCCAGTTGTTCGAGTAAAATGGGCTTTAAAGAACCTTTAGGCAATAAATTTAAGCGCTCACTGACTTCCTTGACTAATTGGGCTTTGCCAGTCGAGCTTTCAAGATTGATACCCTGACGTAGTTTATTAAATAAAAAATCTTCCAATGGCATTGCGGCGGCTACTTGACTAGCAAAATCCTCGGGTTCTAAGGTGCGGATATGGCTATCGGGATCATGGCCGGGTGGCAAAATTAAAAAGCGTACTTGCCGGCCGTCTTCCATAAAGGGTAGGGTAATTTCTAAGGCCTTCCAGGCAGCGCTTTGACCCGCGGCATCTCCATCAAAGCAAAATACTAGCTCTTTGGCATAACGGAATAGCTTTTTCAGATGTTCGGGTGTGGTGGCTGTTCCCAAGGTGGCTACCGCATAAGTGATCCCATATTGTGCCAAAGCGATGACGTCTAAATAACCCTCAACAATCAATATGCGTTCTAGCTGTCGATTAGCTTGGCAGGCCTCATAAAGGCCATAAAGCTCTGAGCCTTTGTGGAATAGGGGGGTTTCGGGTGAGTTTAAATATTTAGGTTCGCCTTTTTCAATGATTCGGCCCCCGAACCCAATCACCTTACCCCGTTGATTGCGGATCGGAAACATGATGCGATTACGAAATCTATCGTAGCATCTACCCTGATCATTTTTTATCAGCATACCACAGCTGAGTAGATGCTCTTGTTGACGTGGGAAGGCTTTGGATAAGCTATCCCAAGCCTCGGGTACATAGCCTATCCCGAAGGTCTTGGCGATGGCTCCGGTAAAACCCCGCTGTTTTAAATAGTCTATGGCACATTGAGCGTCGGGATGTTGGCGCAATTGTTTTTGGTAATAAATCGCGATTTGAGCAAGCAAATCATGTAAATGATGAGAATTTAAATTTTTGCTTTGTGATTTATTTTCTTCCGGCAAAGGCAGTCCAATAGCATTGGCTAATTGCTCTATGGCCTCGGTAAAACCGAGTTTGTCGTAATTCATTAAAAAGCTGATGGCATTACCACCAGCACCGCAACCAAAGCAATGGTAGATTTGTTTGCTTTGACTGACCGAAAAAGAGGGGGTTTTTTCATTATGGAACGGACAGCAAGCCGTGTGATTGCTTCCGCGTTTACGCAAAGGAATTCGCTGGTCAACAACTTCGACGATATCGGTACGGTTCAGTAGTTCGTCAATGAATGATTGTGGTATTGCCATAATATAAACATCAAACTTAGGGTTGTGAGTGTGGCAATGGCAGTTGAATTTTGCTTGCAACCTGGCTTAGTGGCAAGGTGTTGCTTTTAAGCCAGGTGTTACTTAATCAGCCAGTTGTTCAAGCTGTTGTTTTAATCTATTGCTAACTAACGCAATATCGGCGCGACCTTGAACTTTTGGTTTGAGCTGGCCCATGGCTTTGCCCATATCTTTAATAGATTGTGCTTGGGATGATTGAATAGCTTCTGCAACCAATTGATCAATTTCTGCTTCTGATAATTGAGCCGGCATATAAGTTTGGATAACGCCAAGTTCAAATTGTTCTTGATCAACCAAGTCCTGACGGTTAGCTGCTTGATATTGCGTTATGGAGTCGCGACGCTGTTTGGCCATTTTATCTAAAATGCCAAGCAGAATTTGATCATCCACCGCAATCCGTTGATCAACTTCAATCTGCTTAACGGCGGCAAGAATCAAGCGAACAGCATTTAAACGCTGCTTGTCTTGTGCGCGCATGGCTTGTTTCATGTCTTCTTGAATACGGCTTTTTAAATTAAGTTCTGTCATGGATAGTTTCTGTTAATGACTACGAGAACCTGTGCCACTACGACGGCTGTTATCGCGTTGTAATTTTTTGTGCCAACGCTTAACGGCTGCAGCCTTACGGCGTTTACGTTCTTCCGAAGGTTTTTCAAAGAATTCACGATGACGGGCTTCTGTTAAAATGCCTGCTTTTTCACAAGCTCTTTTGAATTGGCGGATGGCTCTTTCAACATCATCTTTTACACGAACGCTAGGCATTAATTGTACCTCAATAAAATACTAAAAATTTATTATATACAGATCTTAGACCGAATAAAAGCAAGCATTCTAATCACAATTTGCGTAGAATGCAAAGAATTTAAATTTAACAAATTAAATAATATGCGTATATTAGGAATTGAAACATCTTGCGATGACAGCGCGGTAGCTATCTATGACTCCACCTGTGGACTATTAGCCCATAAAATATACTCACAAACGGATATTCACCGCTTATATGGCGGCGTCGTACCAGAGTTAGCCGCCAGAGATCACTTGCAAAAATTGCTGCCTTTGCTTATCCAACTGTTTAAAGATTTAAACATTAGCAAAAAATCAATCGAGGGTATCGCCTATACAGCGGGGCCTGGGCTTATGGGGGCACTGCTGGTCGGTGCGGCTGTTGGCCGTTCGTTAGGATGGGCGCTTGGTGTGCCAACCCTGGGCGTACATCACCTGGAAGGCCATTTATTGGCACCGATGTTAGAGCCCAATCCACCTCAATTTCCCTTTGTGGCCTTGTTGGTTTCGGGTGGTCACACCCTATTGGTAGAAGTACAAGGATTAGGCCGCTATACGTTGTTGGGCGAATCATTGGACGATGCCGCCGGTGAAGCCTTTGATAAAACGGCTAAACTGCTAGGGCTTGGATACCCGGGAGGTCCTGCATTGGCCCAGCTGGCAGAAAAAGGGCAGGCGGGTCGTTACGTTTTTCCAAGACCTATGACCGATAGACCCGGACTCGATTTTAGTTTCAGTGGGCTTAAAACCGCCGCGCTAAATACCTGGTTGAATGCCGAGCAGACCGAACAAGCGAAAGCCGATATTGCCCACGCCTTTCAAACGGCGGTCATCGATACCTTGGTGATTAAATGCCGCAGGGCCCTACAGCAAACGAGAGCTCAGCGTTTGGTCATTGCAGGCGGCGTCAGCGCCAATCGATTATTGCGAGAGCAGTTAGCGGTGCTTGCCCAAAAATTAAACATCCAGGTATTTTTTCCTAGGGTAGAGTTTTGTACCGATAATGCGGCCATGATTGCCTATGCAGGCTGTCAGCGTTTATTAGCGGGCCAACGCGATGATTTAACCATCAAAGCACAGGCCCGTTGGTCTTTAACGGAATCTAACTAAGCTCAGATTTGGCTAAGCAAACTGAGTACAAGTTTAGATCACTAGGAAAGCGTAAACGCGCCGTCAATACTTATGTGTAGGCTCCATTGCCGTTCCCTGCGCAAAGGGTTTACTTTTTACTAGTAACCTAAGCTTTTTGAATACTGAAGCAGAAATCTTTAAACGGCTAGGCCATTATTTTTTACCAATTTTGCTTTCGGTGCCCGCGCGTAGTTTTTGTATATTACTGCGATGACGCCAAATGGTGAGCAGGGCCATCAAAATTAGCGGAACGATTAAACCTACATAGCCAAATACAAAAGCAAATAGTGGCACTGTGGCGGCGGCAAGTATGCTGGCTAATGATACATAGCGCGTTGCTACCACTATGATAAGCCAAACACTAAATAATAGGGCACCCAGCTGCCCGCTTAAACCTAGCACGGCACCAAACGCAGTAGCTACACCTTTGCCACCTTGGAATTTAAAAAAAATGGGGTATAAATGACCTAAAAATGCGGCAAAGCCAATCATGCCCAACCAGAAATCGGGGATATTTAACCATTTAGCAATGAAGACGGGTAAGAAACCTTTTAAGGTATCTACAACGAAAACTAAAGCTGCGGGCAATTTTCCGCCTATGCGTAGCACATTGGTAGCCCCTGGGTTACCTGAACCCTGGGTGCGCGGATCGGCTAATCCAAAAGCCTTACAGATTAAAATGGCGCTCGAAATAGAACCCATTAAATAAGCGATAAGAATCAATAATATATATATGCTAGTCATCAGCCATCGTCCAAAATAGATAAAATTTCGCACATCTTAGCTTATTTTAGAATTTAACAAAATAATCTGCCATTAAAAAGTGGGTGGCGGCTGTGTAGGGAAAACACAGCTGACAGGACCCAAGTCATTTACAGGAATGTTATTTAAAAGAATGGGTATAAAAGTAGAATGGCTGCTGCCCTAGATGCCCAATTTGTTTTTGTATATTTGCAGGGTATGCTATGATGTTTTCCTTTTGAAATTAATGGTTAAACACACGTTATGCAGCCAAAAGCGACTAATTTGATCTGGATTGATTTAGAAATGACCGGACTCAATACCGATCAAGATAAAATTATTGAAATTGCTACTATTGTAACCGATGCGCATTTAAATATCTTAGCCGAAGGGCCCGTCTTAGCTATCTTTCAAACCGATGACATTTTAACCGGCATGGATGATTGGAATACTAATCAACACACTCGATCGGGTTTGGTAGAAAGGGTAAGAGCTAGCTCAATTAATGAACAAATAGCCGAAGCGCAGACCATAGATTTTTTAGAAAAATATGTACCGGCGGGTAAATCACCCATGTGTGGGAATAGTATTTGTCAGGATAGGCGTTTTCTCTATCGTAGCATGCCAAAATTAGAACAATATTTTCATTATCGCCATTTGGATGTCAGTACTATTAAAGAGCTTGCCAGTCGCTGGCAGCCTAAGCTTGTCAAGGGGTTAAAGAAAAAATCCCGTCATCGCGCTTTAGATGATATTCGGGATTCAATTGACGAGTTACGCTATTATCGCGAGCATTTTTTTAAGCTGCCTGAAGTTTTGCATGAAGAGTAAAAAATTTTGGCCTTATCATCCTCGCTATTGGATATATTGGTTGTTGCTAGGCCTATTATGGTTATTTAGTTTATTGCCTTATCGAGTACTATTAAAATTAGGCGCGGGATTAGGTTGGTTAATCATGCGACTCGCCAAGCGACCGTATCGAAACGCTGAGATTAATCTAAGGCTTTGCTATCCCGAGTTAAACGATAAACAGCGTGACGCATTGTTGCAGGATAACTTTCGTTCCGTAGGCATAGGTATCTTTGAGTTATTACTCAGCTGGTGGGCAAGCGATAAGCGGCTAGCAAAGTTAATGGATATCAAGGGTACGGAGCATATCGATGCGGCTTTAGCATTGGGAAAAGGGGTTATTATTGCCGCGCCTCATTTTACCTCGTTAGAATTGGCTTTACGGATGCTTAGCACCCGCTATCCGGTAGCCGTGATGTATAATCGCCAAAAACATGCTTGGTTTGAATATTTTAATCAGAAGGCTTTGACTAAATATTATGCCAAAGCTATTCCCCGAGAAAATGTGCGGGCGATGATCAAAGCTTTAAACCAAAATAGGATCATTTGTTATACGCCTGACATCGATCCAGGACGCAAAAATGGTATTTTCGTGCCTTTTTTTGATATTCCCGCTGCTACGGTTACCGGAACGACACGTTTTGCGCAAATGACGGGCGCCCAAGTTTTATTTGCCGTATTTTATCGTCGAGAAGAGGGTAGTGGTTATGACTTAGCGGTGAAACCTCTGGAGCAATTTCCGTCAGGAAATGTTATACAAGATGTCACAACCATCAATCAGCTATTAGAAGCAGCCATACGACATAAGCCAGAACAATATATTTGGCAGTATAAGCGGTTTAAAACTAGGCCAGAGGGCGAACGGTGCTTTTATGAGTAAAAATCTAGAAATTATGGTATCATTTGTAGATAAATTTTTACGATTTTGGTCGTTATTCAGTAAAGTTTTTTATTTTCCAGCACTCTTAAAGTATTAATATCTTTTTTGTAACGAGGTAAACCATGCGATTTAAACGCATTATGGGTAATCTAATTACGATAGGCATTAGAACGGCACGGGCTCCGACAAAGTTAAACACCTTAGATAAGTTACAAGTACTTGTTGAGGTTGCAAGTTTGGTGCCGCATCCCGCTGTAAAAGTCTTTTCACGTACTGCCACTACAGGTTTTTTATTGTATAAGCAGTATCAGCGATTCAAGGTTAAAAACAGCTTAGCTAAATAACGTTTAATTAAAACGGCTAAGCCCATAGTGATGAGCTTAGCCCTAAAAATTATGAAAAGAAGTTATTGAGCTTGCTGAATACCGGCTACTAACCAACCGGAGTTCTTCATTCGCTGAAAATTCCAGGTTTCATTAAAAGAAACGGCCGGTGTATTTTCAGCCTCGCGGATGAGACCAGAAAATCTTACACTGGCAAAATGCGTATTATTTTCCGCAATGGCCTCAAATAATTCGGCATTCAAGGTGACAACATCGGTATGGTTTTTTGAGTCGCCGCGCTCTTGTAATTGTAAGCGGATTTCAGCAAACATTTCAGCTGTAGTAAATTCACGAATATCGGTTAAATTACTATTATCATAGGCGGCTTGTAAGCGGATAAATAAAGTTTTGGCATTTCGTAGAAATAGCTCGCTATTAAAATTGGGTAGTGGAGAATCATGAGTATCCATAATCATGGGTTCAGATTGATGAGCTCCCGACATAGAATGATTATAGGGATTGGTACTCGCATATTGCATGGGTCTGGCGGGAGCGGGGCGATGTTTAAATAGACGCCAGATTAAAAAAATACCCCCAATAATAAGCAGTAGGCTTAATATGCTTCCCAAGCCGTGTCCCATAAATAAAGAAGCTAATAAACTACCGGCAGCAAAACCTGCTAAGGGGCCAAGCCAACGGCCTGCACCGCTTTGCTTTTTGTTGGATGAAACGTCTGAAGGTTTGGATTTAGTCGACGAATAGTTATGCAAACTACGCTGCTTACCTATACTTGCGCCCCCGCCAAAACGCTTGGCTTCAACCGGCATACTTGCTAAACCAAAGCTGATAAATAAAATTGTAAAGACGATCGCTAACTTTTGCATGCGTAGCTCCATGAATTTAAGGTGTTTATAGTATAAAGCGAGAGAGTTATTTTGGATACTAAGATTTTTAGCTGCTATCTTCGCATTTTGTGGTAAGCTTGAAATTAGCTACGTATAAGAGAGCGTCTTCAAACTCTCGTTGCGTCCATAAATGCCCCAATCCCAATGAAATAAAGAATTTGAATTAAAATTTAAAAAAAATATTTTATGGGGGTTGACAAAAGCATCTTCCTGCATGACAATACGTGGCTTGATTTTGGAGGGGTTCCCGAGCGGCCAAAGGGATCAGACTGTAAATCTGACGGCTCTGCCTTCGAAGGTTCGAATCCTTCCCCCTCCACCAGTTTTCGCGGGTGTAGTTCAATGGTAGAACTTCAGCCTTCCAAGCTGATAGCGTGGGTTCGATTCCCATCACCCGCTCCATACCGGCTTAATGTAAGTTTAAAGAATTATTAAGTTATATACGCCCACATAGCTCAGACGGTAGAGCACTTCCTTGGTAAGGAAGAGGTCACCGGTTCAAGTCCGGTTGTGGGCACCAGAGTAAATAGTTAAAAAATTATTGTTACCATCTAATTAATGGGGGGCCACATTAATGTCCAAGGAAAAATTCAGTAGAGATTTACCACACGTAAACGTAGGTACTATAGGTCACGTGGATCATGGCAAGACGACGTTGACAGCGGCCTTGACGGCGATAGCCTTTGATAACATTGATAAGGCACCTGAAGAGAAGGCGCGTGGGATCACGATCTCGACTTCACACGTAGAATACCGTTCGTCTAAGCGTCACTATGCACATGTGGATTGCCCTGGTCACGCGGATTATGTGAAGAACATGATTACGGGTGCGGCGCAGATGGATGGCGCGATATTAGTATGTTCAGCTGCGGATGGTCCTATGCCACAGACTCGCGAACATATTTTGTTGGCGCGTCAGGTAGGTGTACCGTACATTGTGGTGTTTTTGAATAAAGCGGACATGGTAGACGATGCTGAGCTGTTAGAGCTGGTTGAGATGGAAGTGCGTGACTTATTAAGCAGCTACGATTTTCCTGGCGATGACATTCCATTAGTAGTGGGTTCGGCGTTAAAGGCCTTGGAAGGTGATAAGAGCGATATTGGTGAAGGCGCTATAGTTAAGCTAGTAGAAGCGATGGATAGCTATATACCTGAGCCTGTGCGCGAGATAGAGAAATCCTTTTTGATGCCTATAGAAGACGTATTTTCAATATCGGGCCGTGGTACAGTTGTAACGGGTCGTATTGAGCGCGGTATAGTGAAGGTAGGTGAAGAGCTTGAGATTGTGGGCTTAAAAGATACGGTTAAGACGATTTGTACGGGCGTTGAAATGTTCCGTAAGTTGTTGGATGAAGGCCGTGCGGGCGACAACGTGGGCGTATTGTTACGCGGCACGAAGCGTGATGAAGTAGAACGTGGACAAGTATTAGCTAAACCTGGTAGCATTAAGCCGCATACGAAGTTTGAGGCGGAAGTATACGTATTATCGAAAGAAGAAGGTGGAAGACATACCCCATTTTTCAAGGGTTATAGACCCCAGTTTTATTTCCGTACGACGGACGTGACGGGTGAAGTGATATTGCCAGAAGGCGTTGAAATGGTAATGCCTGGCGATAATATCAAGTTGGATGTACACTTGATAGCCCCGATTGCGATGGAAGAAGGCTTACGTTTTGCGATTCGTGAAGGTGGCCGTACTGTAGGTGCGGGCGTCGTTACTAAAATCATTCAGTAAGTGTGAGATTTATGCTCTCATCGAAATTTCAGATGAGAGCATTAAGTGTGTTTTTAGTTTGTGTAAACAAACTAATGTAGGCCAGTAGCTCAATTGGCAGAGCGACGGTCTCCAAAACCGTAGGTTGGGGGTTCGAGACCCTCCTGGCCTGCCATTATTTTAAAGATTTAGTTGGAACCTGATATGAATAACAAGCCAACAGCGCAATCAACATTTGCCGAACGCCTAAAGTGGATCGTTGTTGTAGTCTTACTTATTACAGGTATAGTTGCAAATTATTATTTAGCGCAGCTTACTTTGCCCGTGCGTTTGGGAGGTTGGCTGCTGTTAGTTGCTGTTGCTGCTGGCATATCTGCGACAACCGTAAAAGGCAAACAAGCTTTAGCATTTGCTAGAGATTCACAGCTTGAATTGCGCAAAGTGGTTTGGCCTACTCGCCAAGAAACCATGCAGACGACATTGATCGTGGTAGTCATTGTAGCGATTGCCGCTGTAATATTATGGTTATTAGACAGCATATTGTTATGGGCTATTAGCCTGATAACCTAAATGAGGGATAATTCATGTCAGATAAAGAAAAGCCTTCATCAGAATCAAAATTAGAACGGCCGTTAGAGACTAAGCGCTGGTATGTTGTACAAGCTTACTCTGGTTTTGAAAAATTTGTTAAAGCAAGTTTAGAAGAACGTATTCGCATCGAAAAAATCGAAGATAAGTTCGAGGAAATCATTGTTCCTACGGAAGAGGTTATTGAGATGCGTGCTGGACAAAAGCGTAAAAGCCAGCGTAAATTCTTCCCGGGTTATGTATTAGTGAAAATGGAAATGGACGACCAGACTTGGCATTTGGTGCGTAAAACGCCGAAGGTGCTAGGTTTTATAGGTGGTACAAGCGATCGCCCTGCTGCTATTACTGAGAAAGAAGCGCAAAATATTTTACAACGTGTACAAGAAGGTGCTGATAAGCCCAAGCCTAAGGTTATGTTTGAACCCGGTGAGGTCGTACGCGTTACAGAAGGTCCATTTACCGATTTTAACGGTGTAGTTGAAGAAGTTAATTACGAGAAAAACCGTCTGCGTGTGGCGGTGCTTATTTTTGGGCGTTCAACTCCGGTAGAATTAGAGTTTGGACAAGTAGAAAAAAGTTAAAGGCCCGCTTATATCATTACGCTATGACTTAAGTGGTTTGTGTGTCGTACTTTAAAGCTCTCACCGAGGCATAAAGTATAAGTAGTTGGGGAGCGGTTTTTTATAACTGCGTTGACCCAGGAGAAGTATATGGCAAAGAAAATACAAGCTTATGTGAAGTTGCAGATTCCTGCGGGTTCTGCAAATCCAAGTCCACCTGTGGGGCCTGCTCTAGGTCAACAAGGTGTTAACATTATGGAATTCTGTAAGGCATTTAATGCCCAAACTCAGGACAAAGAGAAGGGTATGCCTCATCCTGTGGTTATTACAGTTTATAGTGATAGAAGTTTTACTTTCATCATTAAAACCCCACCGGCATCTGTATTGATTAAAAAAGTTTTAGGTTTAAAAAGCGCTAGTGCTACTCCGCATACCAATAAAGTAGGTAAACTAAGCAGAGAGCAGTTAGAGCAAATAGCCAAAACTAAAGAGCCTGATTTAACAGCAGCAGATTTAGAAGCGGCAATTCGTACTATTGCAGGAACCGCTCGCAGTATGGGCGTTGAAGTTGAAGGGGTGCAATATGGCGATTAGTAAAAGAATTCGGGTTATCCGCGAAAAAGTACAACCCGGTAAAGTATATGCTGCCAATGCGGCGATTGAGCTTTTAAAAGAATTATCTACGGTAAAGTTTGTTGAAACTGTAGAGGCTTGTATTAATTTGGGTGTAGATCCACGTAAATCAGATCAAGTGGTGCGTGGTGCAGCCGTGCTTCCTAATGGAACGGGTAAAACTGTTAAAGTAGCCGTATTTGCTCAAGGTGATAAGGCAGAGGCTGCTAGAGCAGCGGGTGCTGATATCGTCGGTTTTGACGATTTAGCTGAGTCCATTAAGGCAGGCGATATAAATTTCGATTTAGTAATTGCTTCACCCGATGCGATGGCTCTAGTAGGTAAATTAGGTACTATCTTAGGTCCTAAAGGCCTAATGCCTAATCCTAAAGTAGGTACAGTAGCTGCCGATGTGGCTGAGGCTGTAAGAAAAGCTAAAGCCGGTCAAGTGCAATTTCGTACCGATAAAAATGGGATCATCCACTGTGCAGTAGGTAAGGTTAATTTTTCAACCGAAGCTATTCAGCAGAATTTGAATGCGCT
>JAQSXL010000079.1 GCA_029256685.1 Gammaproteobacteria bacterium
TTAAAAAATTCTTTAATAGACAGCAATCTAAAGCAAGGCCTGGCGGACGTTTAGGAAAATTACTAAAAGATATAAAAGCAGAAGCTATAAAAGCTGAAATTTTAAATGGTCAAAAACAATTGGAGGGGAAATCACATCAATCCTTTATAACTAAAGATTTTAAATTGAAAAAAGATAATGAATCGGGTTATAAATTTTACTCGGCTTTGTCAGATTGGTATGAGAATTTATACCTAAAAATGCCTGATAGCCAACCTTCATCCGAAGTTGAATCTGCAAGCAAAACTATCGTGCCATCTTTTCGTGGAGTGGCACTTTGGGAAAAAAAAGATACCACTGGCCTTGATGGTTTCTTAAATCGTTCTGAAGGACCCGGCAAAAGCTACCCATCTACGGCTTATCATTTGGCAGAGGTCAGTTTTATGGACTATGTACTTGAAAAGGTCGATCTGGAATTACTTGAACGCATGGGGCAAGTGTATGATCTACAACCATTAAAAGACAAGCTGTTATCTGATAACAAGGTCGAGGAAAAACTGGATCAAGCTTCAGCTCAATTGAAAGCTATGTTAGATGATACTGACAATGTTACCGGCAGTTTTGATGAATTTGGTGATTACTTTGGCAAAGATTTATTTTTTGCTAATGAAAAATTTTCTGAATATAAGAAAGGTAAGAAAGGTAAGAAAGAGAAGAAAGAGCAGGGAGCTGAGTTTGTTAACCGTGGTAAAGATACGTCCTTTAAACTAGGCGATATAATAAGCCATATTTACACCAATGCTTATGCTAGATTCCAAAAAATACTTGAAAATAACTTACTATCATTTACAAAAAAAGAGCAACCGGCAGGTTTAGAAGGAAGATTAGCAGAGAAAACTCAGCAGTTGCTTACTAACATTAGTGAGCTAGCCACAAACAAAAATGATAGTAAAAAAGGCATGCCTATTCTATCCGAAGGCCAAATACCGCGACATGCACTGCTCTATGCCACGCATAATAAGCAGTATAATATTGATAATAAACTTACACCAACGAATCTTTATGAAAACGACGGTAAGCCGATTTCTTTTTACTTGGGTAAGCTTTATATCAATACCTACTCGACAGATAAAATTAATGGAAAGAGTGTTAAGTATATTCCTGCCGAACACCAGAAAGAAAATGTATCTATTGGCGCAGTTATCGGTGGTGAGCAGGAAATCCAGCACCGCGGAGGCAATAACAATAAGGCGGAAAAAGTAATAACGATTAAACTACCAAAATTTAATTTAAAAGAATTCCCGCAACGTTATCAAGATAAATACGGCTTGACTAAAGAACTATGGAAAGCATTTAAAGACGGGTTTAAGCAATTAAATGATGCGGGATTGTGGAATACCGCAGCTAGTTTTTACTTAGAGAGCTTGATCTTAACTCATTTGATAGAATTCCATGAGGCCATGTCTACTGCGCTTGTGGCAGAAAAAGGCTCAATTCATATGATGGGCACACGTGACAAAGCGGACGTTGAGAACAAAGATTTTGAAGTTAAGTTCCACCTTATAGAGCAACATAGCGATGTAAAAGAATTAAAGGGCTTTAGTCATAAAGTACATGAAATTAACCCGAAAGAGTCCAATATTCAGGAGGAGTGATGAGGCTATACTTAACCGAATAAAAAGTACTAATCACAGACCAAAGCAGCTAATATCCCACCGGCTAAAGAAACGTCGATGGCAGCTTAAAATGGGCCGATAAGGCTATAAAAATAGTTTAATACTTAACAGAAAAGGAAGTAGTCATGGCCGATACCGTACAGGCAGCGGCAAATAGACCCTATCAAAACAATCAGGACTATTTAGCTGATGCATTAAAAAAAATACAGCTGCGCTTAAACCTTGCCGTGCTCAAACAGCGCGCTCAGCAACGAGAGCTTGAAGATACCAATTTGGTGTCCAACGAGTTGTTGCATGAGTTATACTTAGATAGCGCCGAGTCACTGCAACCTCATGCATCGGCTAACAAGTTAGTGGCTTTGGAAAAAACCATCGCGCAATTGGATGCGCAGATGGAGGCAAGATTGGTGTTAAGCCGGGAACAGAACGTTTTTATTCCCATGGATATGCTGCGCTATTTATTTAATTTAAGTCCATTGGAAATGGATGTGTTATTGGTTTTTTTAGCACCTTATATTGAGGAGCGCTATCAAAAATTGTACGGCTATTTAACAACAGCTAAAGCTTATCCAAATTTATCCGTTCAACTGCTTGTGCATATCTTGGCGCAGAACTATCAGCAAAGGGCTTATATTACTACGTGTTTGAGCAACGAAGCACCTTTATTAAAATGGCAGTTGCTTAACTATGCCGATAATGCATCTTCTGGTATTACCCTAGCCAGTGCTTTTAATCTAGACTTAAGCATCGCTAATTTTTTGCTAGAAGTTATCAATACCTCGAGTAGTCAGCAAGACTATTGGACGGTGATCCCTAGCGACGGGCAAATTGCATCGCTATCCTTGGATGAAGCCTTAAAAAGCCAGTTACAGCAACTACTGGCTAATCTGAAAGCGGGTTTAACCGAATATAAAACTAATTTCGTCTATTTTTATGGGCCTGATCCTAGCGTTATGGTCCAAACAATGGCTGCATTAGCCACGTCCTTGAGCGCTAAACCTGCTAAAATTGACGCCCATTATTTATTGGATATTATTCAGGCCTGCCGCTACGACACGCAGCAAGCCAGACAACGGATCAGACGCTTGATACGCGAGTTGTTACTCAATAATTACTGTCTGCTTATCACTTCAGCCGAGCTACTTTATGAAGACGAAACAAAGGTTTTTTACGTCGAA
Organism: Gammaproteobacteria bacterium; assembly: GCA_029256685.1. Taxonomy (GTDB): domain Bacteria; phylum Pseudomonadota; class Gammaproteobacteria; order JAQSXL01; family JAQSXL01; genus JAQSXL01. The sequence goes on from JAQSXL010000079.1 coordinate 2,834, forward strand.
CAGTTGTTATTTAAAGAGTTAAGCGCTGCGTTTAAGATTATTTTTTTGCAAGCTAAACGTTTACACAGGTTAAACCTGAGCGACATAGCTAACGGTGAAAAAGCCTTGCATGTGCTGAGTCTGGAGTTTCCGTTACCGGATTTCGCTCTGCGTCGTCAGCTATGGGAGAGGGCGCTCACGCGATACCAGTTAGCCTCAGTGAGCTCTGAAGCGAGTCATCTGGCCAACACCTTTGTGTTAACTCAATCGCAGATAGACGCGATAACCCAAACCATCGCCGCTCAAAATCTTACTGAACCGACCGCCATAATAGCCAATATCTTAGCCGCGTGTAACACGCAAAATCAGGATGATTTGCATGAGTTTGCCAAGCCGCAAAAGCGTAAGCTTAGCCTGGCTGATATTGTCTTGACTCAAGCAACCCAAGCGCAATTATTGGAAATTTGCCAGAGGAAACAGTATCAGCGGCAGATTTTTCACCACTGGGGATTTGCAGCAAAGAATTCAGTGCGGGATGGTTTGTGCGCTTTATTTTATGGACCTTCAGGTACGGGTAAAACCAGTGCCGCTACGGTAATTGCCAATGAGTTGAATTTGCAGCTTTACGTTATCGACGTGGCGGTGATGTTGAGCAAATACATCGGTGAAACCGAAAAGAACTTTGCTAAATTGTTTGACGTCGCCGAATCCTCTAATGCGATTTTATTTTTCGATGAGGCTGACGCCTTATTTGGTAAGCGCTCGGAGGTTAAGGATGCGCATGACCGCTACGCCAATGTGCAGACCAGCTATCTGTTGCAGCGGATTGAAACGTATCGTGGCATCATCATTCTTGCCAGTAATATGTTAAATAACATCGATGAGGCTTTTATGCGCCGGATCCAATTTTTGGTCGAGTTTCCCATGCCCAATGAACAGTTGCGTCAGCAGATTTGGCAACAAGCGTTTCCCAAAGATGCACCGTTGGCGTCTGATTTTGATTACCGGTTTTTGGCGAAAAAACTTAAATTAGCGGGCGGCAACATCAGCAACATCGCCTTACGCGCGGCTTTTCAGGCGGCCGATACCGGTCAAATCAGCATGCAGCATATTATGCAGGCAGCTCAACAAGAGTATGCTAAATTAGGCAAACCCTTTATTAATCATGACTTTTATCCATATGTAAGCTGATTGAGCTTGATCCAGCTTAGTAGCGGAAAAGGAAAGCCAAAAGCTGCTGAGCTTCATGCGTTGCGTAAGGCGTTAGAGCGTGCTAAACGGGAGCGTGATATTATAAAAAAGGCGCTAGGATATTTTGCCAAAGTTCCCGAGTAAAGTATCTGTTTATTGCCGGATCGTTTCACATACTAAATGAGTTTATTAATGGTTTGGGTTATTAGATAATAATTATATATAGCCAAGAGAATTTATTCTTATATGTTTGATTACCATGCTTATCTAAAAACGGTGCCAACGGATCCCGGGGTATACCAGATGTACAATACCCAAGAGGAGATCATTTATATTGGCAAGGCCCGTAACCTTAAAAACCGGGTGAGCAGCTATTTTCGCCAAACTGATATTATGCCTAAAACGCGCGCCTTGGTGCAGCAAATCGCTAAAATAGAAACGATAGTTACTCATAGCGATAGCGAGGCTTTAATTCTTGAAAGCAATTTAATTAAGAAATATAGGCCGCGCTATAATGTGTTATTTCGCGATGATAAAAGTTATCCCTATCTTTGTTTATCCCAGCATACCGATTATCCTAGCTTAACTTTCTACCGAGGACGTAAAAAAGAAAAGGGACAATTTTTTGGGCCTTATCCTAGTAGTATCGCGGTACGTGAAACCTTAAATTTAATGCAAAAATTGTTTAAATTGCGCCAATGCCAGGATAGTTTTTTCCGCAACCGTAATCGGCCTTGTTTACAATATCAAATTAAACGCTGTACCGCGCCCTGCGTTGATTATATAACACCCCAACAATATCAAGAAGATGTGCGACATGCCTTGCTATTTTTACAAGGAAAAAATGAGCAAATCATTGATGATTTAGTGAATAACATGAATGCAGCAGCCACAGCTTTGAATTATGAGTTAGCGGCGCATTACCGGGATCAAATTGCCAGCATTCGCCATGTGCAAGAAAAGCAATATGTAACCGCCGATGGTGAAAATGTGGATGTGATTGCAGTGAGTAGCCTCCATGGTTCAAGCGTGGTACAGGTTTTAGCTTTCCGCGAAGGGCGGCTGTTAGGTAACAAAGCGTATTTCCCTAAAACTCCACCCGATACCACCGAGGAAGAGATTTTAGGCGCGTTTTTGCCGCAATATTATCTTAACCCCAACATAGGGCGTCTGGTTCCTAAACAGGTGCTTATTAATCATGACTTACAAGAACAGGCTTTATTAGAGCAATCCTTAAGCGCTTATGCGAATTACAAGGTGAACTTGGCAAGTAAAGTGCGAGGCCAACGCGCACGTTGGTTACAGTTAGCCGAGCAGAATGCTAAATTAGCCATAGCTGCCCATTTAGCAGAAAAAACAACAGTTTATGGCCGGTTAGAAGCTTTGCAAGAGATCTTGCAATTAGATAGTTTACCGGAGCGGATCGAGTGTTTTGATATCAGTCATACTTCGGGTGAGGCTACTATTGGAGCTTGCGTGGTTTATACTACTCAGGGGCCATTAAAAAGCGATTACCGCCGATTTAATATTGAAGGCGTAGCTCCTGGTGATGATTATGCTGCGATGTATCAGGCGCTATTGCGGCGTTATAAACGGCTCAAAACGGAAGACAGTAAATTGCCCGAGGTGGTGTTAATCGATGGTGGTAAGGGGCAATTGCAGCAAGCCGAAAAGGTTTTTGAAGAATTACAGATCGCAGGGGTCATGCTGATAGGGGTAGCAAAGGGGACTACCCGTAAACCCGGATTAGAAACCCTTTTTATTGCAGGCCAAGCCACGGCTCTACAGTTAAGCCCAGATTCTATGGCCTTACATTTAATTCAAGAAATTCGTGATGAAGCCCACCGGTTTGCCATCATTGGCCATAGAGCTAAACGTGCTAAAAAGCATACGGCATCGATGTTAGAAACCATTCCTGGTGTAGGTGCTAAACGCCGCCGCTCATTGATTCAGCATTTTGGTGGTTGGCAAGGGGTTAAAAATGCCAGTAAAGAGGAAATAGCCAGGGTAGAGGGCATTAGCCGCGCCATGGCGGATAAAATTTATGAAGCATTACGCGACTGATAGTACTGCAATGTGGTTTATTCATTGCGCAAGAGTGAATTCGTCGGCCAAATCTTTAGGAAAAATAATTTCGTTCTGAAGATTTGCTCGTATCTTTAGCTTTTATTGCTAATTAAATTCGTACAAACTTTCTAAAGCACTTGACTATATTTATGCTACATTTACCCTATAGTACTTGTTTAGTAGGGGTATATCATCATGGGGATTCCAAATCTTTTAACCTTATTACGGATAGTTTTAATACCCGTATTTGTATTGATTTATTATTTGCCTTTTCATTGGGCACATCCGATTGCCGCCTTATTTTTTGCACTCGCTGCCATGACCGATTGGTTAGATGGTTATTTGGCTCGAAAATTAGGACAAACCTCGGCTTTAGGGGCTTTTCTTGATCCTGTGGCAGATAAATTAATTGTTTCGGTGGCCTTGGTATTAATCACGGCGAGTCCAGATATACATTATGTAGCGATTCCCGCGGCAATTATCGTAGGGCGCGAAATCGTGATTTCTGCTTTACGTGAATGGATGGCAGAATTGGGCAAGCGCACTAGCGTAGCCGTTTCGTTGGTTGGTAAGTTTAAAACCCTAATTCAAATGGTATCGTTAATATTATTACTGGCTTTTCAGCCCGGTAGTTATATCGTGTTGTTATTTATGGGTACCAGTTTATTATATATTGCAGCGGCTCTGACCATCTGGTCTATGGTTATGTATTTGAAAGCTGCTTGGCCTGATTTGGTCGATGGTAAAGTGAGTCAGTAATTCTGATTCACTTTAGTCCCAAGTCACCTAAACAGAGAAATGGTTTATAGGGAGCAGTTTTTTTGATTTATTTTTTAAATTAATACTTGACGATAATTGTTTTTTAGTTAAAATAGCAGACCTTGTTACGCGGGAATAGCTCAGTTGGTAGAGCACAACCTTGCCAAGGTTGGGGTCGCGAGTTCGAGTCTCGTTTCCCGCTCCAGATAGTTATCCTTTCTGCCTTTCACTGTGTTGTGAATTTTTGATCAACAAGTGGATAATTTGGCTGAGTGGCAGAGTGGTTATGCAGAGGCCTGCAAAGCCTTGGACGTCGGTTCGATTCCGGCCTCAGCCTCCATTAGTTAGGCTTCAAGCCCGGGTGGCGAAACAGGTAGACGCAAGGGACTTAAAATCCCTCGGGGGGTGACCCCCGTGCCGGTTCGACTCCGGCCCCGGGCACCAATAAAATCAAGCTTTACGAGATTTTATACCTAAAACGCCAACGCTACTATGTAGCAAATTTGTAACGCGACTGGCGGCTATCTTTAAATGTTCGCTACTTAAATGAGCATACCTTAATACCATTTCAAAGCATCTCCATCCACCCAATTGTTGTAGCTCTTGCAAACTTGTTCCATTTTGAACATGCCAGCTTGCCCAAGTGTGTCTCAAATCATGCCACCTAAAATCTATGGTGGTCAGTGATGTCTAATCAGAAGAGTACTTTAAATAGAAGTGCCACATTAGTTGCAAGTACAAAGCCAATCATCCCTTTCATGAGTTTTACGTCAGACTTAACATCACTTAATTCTAGTCGCACGTTACTAATATCTGATTTAACAGCATTAATGTCCGCTTTCGTTGCTAATAGGTTTTCGGCTGAGTCAGAGATTAAATCCTGCTGTGCCTCCACTAATGCTTTAGCTTGCTGCTCAGGCATACCAGACGATTTTAGTTTTTCAACGAATTTTAAAGTATCGAACGTAACGTGGGCCATATTTTATCTCCTCTGGGCTAAGTTTAGCATAGATTTTAGAAATATGGTTGACACATGTCAATTAGATTAAATGATAAGGAAATAGCGGCAATGGAAGGGCTGCCATGCATGCACCGGTGCCTATACATCTTCGGCATTAGGCGCTATATGGACTACGAAACTGGCATTACTGGTATTAAGCACGGTATTTCGTGGCAATCGTTACGTGAAGAGCTTTATGTTGAGCATCATCAGGGCAGAGTAGAGCATGGCTCGCCGAGTCGAGAGCCGGTTAGAAGGGCGGCTGAGTTTTTAGAGAAAAAAGGGTTAATTGAGGTCAGCTAACATGCTTTTTGCCAAACTCTATTTGGATGCGCTCGCCCTGCTTTTCGACTAATTTTTATGGTCAATTTCTTACAAGAATTTACGCTTCTGGCTTATAACAGTTTTTTCGGATTTAGACTATCTTTACTATCACACGCTGATGAATGTAAAAGGATTAAAAAATTCAGGGATGAGACATCGGCGAGATAGTAAAAAACGCAAGACCACAAATTCTATCACGGATGATAGAATGCTAAAGGATTAGTAAGTTTGTAGGTCTACTTAGCCAAGGATAGGATAAGAGTTTTTTATGTCACCTTAATTCCCACCATTGGGTAGTTAAAATTGATGGAACAATTTTTTAACTACCCAATTTTATTTAGCCTCGGGTAAATGTTAACTACACAACCTCTGCGTATCCAGATATCTCTCATTTTAGTTTTTACTATAATTTATGCACATAGCATTTGTAGTAAAACATTTTTTATGCTTATATCCATGATTATGTTAAACAAAATAATACTTTAATGCTTAAAAACTATTTTAAACCCAT
>JAQSXL010000080.1 GCA_029256685.1 Gammaproteobacteria bacterium
GGGTGGGTAGGAATTGATTGGCAACTAATATAATGAGGGTATTAGTACGCATAGCCGCACGAAATAAAATTTCTTTGATGACCTTGGGACAGGCATCCGCATCAACCCATATTTGCATGATTATATCCTTAAATTCGAACCTTAAAATTTGGTTTAATCGACTAACTCAATCTTAAACGGTAAACTTACAGTTCTTAAATTCTACTTTACTAAAATTACAGCCATTAAAACGACAATTACCAAATTGTTTTGCCACAATTTTTTTCTCCGCTAAATCAAGATCGGTATAAGCTTGCGCAGAATAAAGGGCTAATACCCATTCTTTATGATTGTTAAACCACTTGACCCGCGGCCCAGCCCGATGACCAAGCCCATTGAAAATTATAACCGCCAAGCCAACCGGTGACATCTAACACCTCACCGATAAAATATAATCCAGGAGTATGATTGGTTTCCATGGTTTTGGATGAAATAGCGTCGCAATCTATGCCTCCTAAGGTAACTTCGGCCGTGCGATAGCCCTCTGTGCCATTGGGTTTAAGTAGCCAAGCGTTAATATTTAAACCAACTTGCTCAAGGGTTTGATGAGAAATGGCTTGTAATTTGGTCTCGGCTACTTCGGCTGCAATAAAGGTTTCAATAACTCGCTTAGGTAAATGGTCTGCTAGCACGGTTTTTAGCTGTTTTTGTGGTTGTTGTTGCTGAGCCTGTTTTAATTGCTCACCAATATTTATCTCTGGCAACATATTAATTAAGAGTTTTTCTCCCGCTTGCCAATACGATGAGATCTGCAAAATGGCGGGGCCGCTTAAACCTCTATGGGTAAATAACATGTTTTCCCTAAAATCTTGCCGCTCATTACTCACTAAACAGTCAACCGCTATCCCGGATAACTCGGCTAACTTTTCCTTATCTGCCACATGTAAAGTGAGAGGAACTAGGCCGGCGCGCGTTGGCCACACCTTAAGGCCAAACTGTTCGGCAATTTTATAACCCAATGGACTTGCGCCCATGGTAGGTATGGATAATCCACCGCTTGCTATTACCAAAGATTGACAGTGTAATTGACCACGGCTGGTGGTTAATTGGAAATGCCTATCGTTAAGTTTAGCTAGTTTTTTAACGTCCGTATTTAAATAAATTTCTACCTGGGCTTGTTGGCATTCGGCCAGTAGCATATCGACGATGTCTTTTGACTTATTATCACAAAATAGTTGGCCCAACGTCTTTTCATGAAAGGGAATACGATGGCGTTGTACTAATTCTATAAAATCCCATTGAGTATAGCGGCTTAATGCCGATTTGCAGAAGTGTTTATTATGCGAAATATAGCAATCGGGGTGAATATGATAATTAGTAAAATTACAACGTCCGCCACCCGACATCAGAATTTTTTTGCCGACTTTGTTGGCATGGTCAAGCACTAATACCTTACGCCCGCGCTTGCCAGCCTCAATGGCACACATTAAACCAGCAGCACCGGCACCAATGATGATGACATCTATTTTTTCCATGATGCCGCCAAATTATCTAAAGCAGGGCCTGTTACCCGGTACACCGTCCATTCATCCATGGGTTTTGCCCCCAGATGTTTATAAAATCCTATGGCTGATTCATTCCAATTCAGTACCGACCATTCGAACCGACCACAATTTCTTTGTTTAGCCAAATAGGCTATATAGCTCAACATTTTTTGACCTATGCCATTACCCCTAGCCTCCGGTTTTACAAATAAATCTTCTAGGTAAATGCCAGGACGACCCAAAAACGTGGAAAAGTTTTGGAAAAAGAGGGCAAAACTCACCGGTAATTGATTAAGATAACCAATGACAATTTCTGCATGAGTTTTTTCACCGAACAAGGTTTCTTTAAGAAGCTCTTCGGTTGCAGTTACCTCGTGTAATAATTTTTCATATTCTGCTAGCTCTTTGATGAAAGAGAGAATAAGTGGAATATCCTCAAGAGTCGCCGGTTTAATTTCAAAGGTATCAGTCATGGTTTTGCCTTAATATTCTTTAATTAACCTTGGTTTTGGATAAGCACCTAGTGACCTAATACCCATTCTCTTAAATAACATTCCTGTAAATGACTTGGGGCTCGGCGCCACCCACTTTTTAATGGCAGATTATTTAAGAGAATGGGTATAAGCTTTCCTAGTCCTCATCAGTTTATTCAAAACTAAGGTTAATTAATTTGTTTAGAAAAGATGAATTATAGTTTTTAAAAGATCTATCTCATAGATAAACCTAATATATTTTAATTGCCGCGGTCATTTATCATAAAAAATCTGTCAATGATATTACGCGATTATTAGAGTTGATATAAGAACTCTATTCTAAATTTAGGCGCATTTGAAGATAATAAAGTGAAGTAAATAGAAATGAATAATCTTAACTCTTTGATATTCTTAAGAAAATAAGCGAGGTGTTTAGGCTGATCCTATTAAAAATCGACTAAATTTTTAGCTGAAGTTAAAGTATTGAATAAATAAAACTGCAAGCGGTTTATCCTTAAGCCTTAGGTTACATCCTATAACCCTAATAAATCCATTTGAGTCCATTACCTAGCTTGCAGTCTATTCACGCATCCTTGCGTGTACTGACATCCATGCCAGCTCCATTGATAAAGAGTATAGGCCATCTAATAAAAAAATAATAAGCGCTATCGCTGAAAGCAGTGTAAGCTTTTGGCTATAGAAATAAGCCGCCAGAGATGACAACCTACAGCCACCGCTGTAATGCGATTAGGGTTATATTAATGACTGTCGAGATTCTTAGCGTCGTACGCGTGAGACTTAAGTTTTGAAGAGAAATCTGGTGCCAAGTCTTTAGTGGCATGAAAGCTAGCACGGAGCTTTCATGATGGTTTGGTCTTTGACAACAAAATGCAATAGGCGACTAACGCATGAGTGTGGTGATAAATAATTTCACAATCGCTTGGCTAGAGGTTTCCCTGGTACCATGCTTTGATGAAGAATGGCAACAATAACTATTTCTTTCTCTGAGAGCGTAAGATAATAGATAATGTGACTGCCAAACGGAAACCGGTAAACATTCTTTTCCAAATCATCCAAGCAGTTTTTGCCCATCAAGGGCATTTCCGACAGCAACTGCAACGTTTTCCTTAAGTCGCTCAAGTAGTGTATTGAGCGCTCAGAACTCCAATTTTCTAAAGTAAAACGGCGAATCTGAATAAGGTCTTGTTGAGATTCGCCTGTAAACTTATATTGACTCATGCTAATCGAATTTCCCAGTCAACAAATTATCAAAAAAGGTATTACCATCCACAGTACGACCGGCAATAACATCCTCTTTGGCTTGTTCTACTCTGGCTTTTAATTGTTGCATCTTGAGAGCTTCTAAATTCAAGTAATCGTCAACAGACAACACAACGGCAACTGGCTTACCATTTCGATTAATTTGGACTGGCTCACGCTGAACTTTAAGGAGAAGATCACCAAAATGTGTTTTCGCTTCATTTGCTGATAATGATTCCATATTTAACCTCATCAATCATTTCGTTCGATACGTTCATTATGGATGAATTTATCTATAATTTCAAGTTAAGTACCGGTGCACGATGCGATTAAAAGTGTAGGCATTATGCAGCTATAGCTAGCCAATACACATTCTAATTGATTGGCTTTATAGAATCCGTAAAGCCAGCATGTACTCAGCATTGTTATTACGAGAGTTTCTGGCATAAGGTATGACTTTATCAATAGCTATTTTTTGTATTTTCATAGGAGTTTCAAAATGAAATGAAAAGTTTAAAAATCGAAATATTGTTGAAAAACGCGCCTCATTTGCCCACAGGCAAGCGGAGTAGGGCTAAATAAGGAATCGGATACACACGTTCTAATGGCGGGTCTTCTTTCATTATTGAATTTAAAGCTTAATAATAGCGGCCAATACCCCAACAGCCACAACAAGCATGCCGCCAACCTTGATAATAAGCTCGTTCTTAAGTGAACTCATATCTTTACGTAATAATTCAATATCTGCCTTAGCGTCTCTGCGTAATAACTCAATATCTGATTTTGTGGCAACGTGAGTACTTAAATTGTTATTAGTAGTATCGGCTAACTGCTTAAGTGTCTCGGCTTGCGTTTCTGCTTGTTGCTCAGTAAAGCCACTCTCTTTAAGTTTTTTAGCGTATTGCAGTGTGTCAAAGGTAGTGGTTGTCATAAGTATTTCCTTGTTAACTTTTAAATTATAGCATAACAACATGAATGTGTTGTTAACAAGATTACAACAGCCATGAAGTGAGCTTTTTTAATGCTAACAGCTGTTGGCATATCAATTCTTCTGGCAATGATAGGATTTATAAAGCATTCCGTTAATGTAAACTAAATAATTGTCCATAATTGACGTTTTTTATAAGCCTGCTATACTGATTAAAAATGAACTTATTGAGTGTAGAGATGCTATGAATAGGAAATACTACCGAAATAGTTTAGTCTTCAGCGTAATGGAGCGGATTGAACAACTAGTAGGCCATGTGGTCTTACGGGAAGATATAGCGAATATGGCCAGCCCACGCCAAATCAGCCGTTGTTTCCAGCGTTTAGTGGAAATGGGTCTGCTTATTAAAATTGGACATGGTGTTTATGCCAAGGCTTATCTATCAGAATACCTTAATAAGCCCGTTATTGCAGGTGGATTTGAGCAAGTCTGCAAAGAAGCCCTCACACGGCTTGGTGTCAAGTGGGAGCCAGGTGAGGCAGAAAAAGCCTATAATGCAGGACTATCTACGCAAGTACCGGTAAAGACCATGGTACAATTAAAAGATCGCTATCGAGGTCAGCTAAGTTATGGGAATAAAAAGCTGATAGTGGAGAGAGGCATTAATGCCCGCTGATCCCTTACTTAAATTAATTGATGCCACTAGTGAAATTTTAGAGTTAACAGGTCCTGTCATAGAGAAAGACTATTATGTGACCCAATTGATTCATGCCTTATCTGAAGTTGAAAATGAGCATTTTGGTTTAGTTTTTGCAGGTGGGACGTGCTTAGCTAAAGCCCACAAAATAGTTAAACGAATGTCAGAAGACATTGATTTTAAAATTCAGTTTAAGACGGATAAATCAGGTTTTAGTAAAACCCAATTTTTAAAAACCTTGAAAAATTTTAGAAGTTATCTTATATCGAAGTTAACTTTGCCTGGTTTTATAATAGCTAACATGACTGTTAGAAATGAAGGCCATTATTTACGTGCTCTGTAGGGGACAATTTCTATGAGAGTAGAAGAAGCTCGCTGATTTATATATGATCCAAGTACTAATTTCTGGCGAGAAATGGAGGTACTATGGATTATATCAGCGAGCTAAGAAAGATTGTAAAAGGGTTTTTACCTAGGCACAAGTCCCGTTTGGATTGTTTTTGCCGGTTATTGCTAGCCATATTTGCGGTAAAGACGGTAAACCTGCGGGAAATAGCGGTGGCTTTTGCAAGCGATGCGCAGCTTGATTCACGCTATAAGCGATTAAAGCGCTTTTTTGCCCAGGTACGGCTTTCCTCACAAATCAAAACTCATTGGAAAAATGTCTTTGCTTTTTCAAGATTTTTTAAATAGCTTTCAGCCTCGATAGCACCTTCCATTTTTTTGTTGGTCATTTGGATGACCCCTTTAGCTATATAGGCATAATAACCACTAGGCTGATTTTTCGCTTCTTTCTTTCCAATATTGGCCATGCTTATAGTCGCGGGAACATCCTTTGTACCGAAGAAATAAAAATACTTATAGCCATTTTTCTGGGTTAATTCGGCGCAGCGACACAAAAGCATTTCTTCGACATCAATCTTTGATGTATATCCATTTCCTACGAATATAACTTCATACAAGTTATCATTTAGTTTGTGTTCACTATAGCCGCCACTCATATTAGCGAAGTTATTAGCTTGATAGGGAGTAGCACAAGCGGTTAATAATAACGATAAGCTAGAGGCAATAATTAACTTTTTCATATTTAATTTCCTTATAAATCAAGATTTATTGAATTTTTTTCTAAGCTGCTTATACAGCAGTGAACTTCTTTTACAAATTTAAATTCATGCTCGCAACTACAACTTCATTCATTTTGCCTTCGCCCATAAAAAAAGCCTGGCGAGTTGCCCAGCCAGGCTTTAAATACAATTTGTGCAGTTTGATAAATTTATAGCAGGTTTGTTTTTACAGTACAACTAATAAATTTTTACTCAGGCTGTAGAAAAACAGATTGATCAGATAAGGTATTATCTGACTCTATAGACTGATTTTTGTTTGGTTGAGTTTTAAAATAGCCTACTCTACTTAATAAAAGACTTCGTTGTTGAGCCTTTTCTATTTGTGCATGGTTATTTAATTTTCCCTTATTACAATCTTCTATAAAACTTTGCATTTTTTTTAGATAATTAATGGCATTGGTTGTTTTATTTAGTAAGTTTATATACTTTATATCTTCTGGATGCTCTCTTTCGAGTAATGCTATTTGCTCATTTACTAATATAAGTGGTGTCTGTTGATGAGTATTGTATACTTCCGTGTTTGCACCTGTATTGATAAGTAGTTTTAATAAGGGAAAGTTTCTATCGTTTACAGCTTGATGTAAAGGATAGTTACCTAATGAGTCGGGTTGATTAAGTTTATCAGATTTTATTAGCTCTGCTACCTTTAAATAATTGACAATTTTCCTAAGCGGTTTTTTATCCTTTCTAGTTTGCGCCCGCTCTAATAATGAGCTTGCTAATTGTAAAGGTGTTTGTTGATGGTTATTCGGTTTATCAAGATTATCAAGTGCATCACTTTTTAATAATAACTCTATTAATTTGCAGTCTTTTTTGGCTACAGCTAGGTGGAGCGGTAAATTTCCATGTTGATCAGAAATATCTGTTCCAAAAGAGTCATCTTTTAATAAAAATTTTACAACTTCATGTGATCCAGCCTTAATTGCATAAGGAAAGAGAGATTTAATAGTGTTTTTCTTAGCGAAAAACGAAGGCATGTTACCGTAATTATAATGCAATGATTGTAGCTGTTCAATATTCGAAGTTCGCTCACCAGGATCTTTATTTCGATTACTGCCATTATTTTCTAAAATTGTTTGCTTAAATTTTTTAAATGCAGCTGGCATTTCCTTTTCAAGAGCATCGTACTGATAACTATACTCTGTAAATGGAATATCTAATCTATTGGCTATTTGCCAACATGTTGTGGTATTTTTATTCCGGTCTTTGTTTTCATCAAAAATCATAGTAGGATCTTCGCCTCTGTTGTTAATCCTAACTATATTAGGGATTAAGCAGCTTTTATCTCTAGCAAGGAGAAGTTTAAAAAGCTTGAAGCTAGGATTATCGGTTAGTGCTAATATATGTAATACGGTATTGGCGTCTACATCTTGATGATTAATATCTGCGTTATTATCCAATAAACACTCAGTCGCTTCAATGTTTCCGTAATAGACTGCATAAAACAAGGCAGTCCAACCATTTTTATCTGAATGATTAATTTTTGCGCCTTGTCTTAAAGCTAGCCTAATCGCTGATAATGAATTTAAAAAAGAGGCAATCGCAAGTGGTGCAGCATTAGGGAGCAATGCTTGGAGGTCGTCGATATGCGGATTATTATTGTAATTATTAATCGGTAAGTTGATTGAGTGAATATTTGTCTGTTGTATATACTCTAAAAGCGAAGTGGGTTCCTCTAAATCTTCAGCTAACATAAATTTTTCTTTACTTATCAATTTAGCACTAGCACTAAGGGTTTTAGCATCAAGAAAGCTGAAAATTCGCCTAACAACTTTATCATTGTAAGCTATCGGGGTCAGATCAATAAAACCATGACTATCATTTAGCATATAAACTCCAGTATTTAGTGTATGTTTTAAAAATTAACACGTATATTTCTAATTTAATTTCAATAAGTCAAGCCAATAAAGACAATTAAATATCTTGGTATCATTGAAAGTGATTTTGAATCTCAATAAAATATCCAGGATTTTATAGCACTTAGCCTACCAGCTAGCTACTGATGTGCTAAATCAACATAATATTTAAAATGGCTATGGGAAATATTTAGCTCTTTAGCTTTACGTCTGAATGAACCCTTATCAAAATAGTGTAATCTTAATGCTAATTTCTCCGCTGCTTCATTGGTTGGCAATGATCTAGGGTCTACGATCTGAGTGACTGTACCCTCTCTATTATCCGGTATTCTAAGAAGTAGGGCGGATAACCCAAACCGCTAAAATTACCTCGGCTATACTAGCCATTGATAAAGCCTATCGGTTAAAGAGCGACTAGCTTAGTTTAACAGCAAACCTGTTCGATATAAACGTATTGCTTATTGGTTGAGAATTGTCTTGTGGCTGATGAAACGCTAATTGGTTGGGCCTACCAGCAAGAATTTTTATATAGGCAAAGGACGAGGTCGATAAGTGGGTAGAGAGCACAAATAATCTTATAAATCTATCAAGGTTGCAACGAGTCTAGAAGTCCATTACTGGCTGAACTCCAGCAGCCTGCAGGTTATCTTTGGGTATAAAGACGATAAGTGCCGGGAGACTACAAAAATAGAGTCGACAATATCTAAACG
>JAQSXL010000081.1 GCA_029256685.1 Gammaproteobacteria bacterium
GTTGCAGCAGATCATGAGCAATCTTGGGTTCTGTTAGAATCAACTCTCTGGCCAATTCATGAGAGAGCTTAGGTTTTTCCTCTGCCAATACTATTAACAGTGGGGCTAACTTGGGATATGTTTTTATTAACTGGACTATCTTTTTAAGATCTAAGTGCTCGGTGGCTTTAATCACCCTTATTACAACTTCCCAATTTTCTGAGGCAGCCTCCCTAGCACTAAGATGATAGCCTATCTTAGCTGCATCAGTAGGTTGGACTAAAGTTTGAGCTTCAAATAATTGTTCAATAGACAAGGTTTTATTTAATTCGGGGTGTTGAGCTAAATAAATTATAGTACTGGGCTCTACCTCAGCATTAGTAAAAAACTCGTTAGGAAAATCGGAGGACTGAATTAACTCGGGTTGTTCGGCAACCACCTGTTGTAAATAATTTAAACAGGTTGATGGCTCAGCTTGACTAGCATAACGCCTTGCCAAGGTATAAGCCAGTTTAATGAGGCCCACGGCCAGGTTTAAATCAATCCAAATCTTATAAAAATCAGTTAAATTATCGATAGACATTTCACTATCTTTTATAATTTCACCTATTAGCGACTCTAAAACCGAATCTTGGGTATCCTGTTCCGATAATCCTTTTTCAAGCAGTTTTTTTAACCAAGATTTTTTCTCTTGTAAGTCCACATGGGTTTTAATTAATGCGATTAAACAGATCGTTGACTCGGTTGAGTTTTTAAACGCCATTAGCTCTTCAAAAGATCCACGTAGAGTGATCAGGTTGGGTTTTTCATAGGCTAAGCCACAGAGTATCAGCCGCTTTAATAAATCAAACCGTAAATCTTGGGGAATTGAATCTGAATAATTATTTTTTAGAAATAAGAATCGACTAAAGGCAGTTTCAGGATCGGTTTTTTCTTTCGCTAGCGCTTTGCTATATTGTTTGCGTAGCTCTTCTTCTCTCTTAGCCGTTGATTGGCTTTGTTCTTGCAAAACCTCACTCTCTGATTCCACGCTTACCGTGGTGAGATTGGGTTGTACTATTGGTTGCGGCTCCGTAGTTATGGGCTGTTCAACCGGCTCTCGCTTTTTACTACCACCAAATAATCCACTAAACATCTTTATTTACCTATTGTTCTATGGTTAGAATCAGTTAAGTTGGAATAACAAATTTTTTAAAGGGTAGCTGTTTGGCATCTACAACCCGGGCCTTTATTACCTCTTGAATATACCCCAGCCTTTCGAACGTTAAATTGCTTTGCAGGATAGCGGGCCGATTTTCGGCAATGATTTTTAAGTAATTTGCTACTTTTGCCAGTTGCTTCTTCCGTAAGTAGCGCATGGCAAATAGCGGGTTTGAAAAGCTATAGACCTTAAACTTTGGCAAGTTAAATTTCATCATTGATTAATAAATTGTTAGGTTTAGAAACAAGAATCTATTTTGAAATTCGCTAAGCCAAGGCAAAAAAATTGATTTTTGAGAACCACGTCACATTCTAATTATCAAGTAACCATATGTGGCGCAACTTGCAGTAGATCCTAAAAATCAATGCTTTAAGGCCAAGCTAGTAGAGCTACAAGATAGACTCTAAGCGATCCCTGCTTCAGAAATATATTATAACGCCCCACCATAAACAAACAAGTATTTACTTATTTATCGTTCTATAGGATTCCTTTAATAATCCTGTGGCAATGACCAACGCCAAAAGATAACACAAGGGCAATACCATCAGCGCATAGCGAAAATTGGTCAATGAGTAATAAGGTACATTATCAATCAATTTTCCTTGCCATTGATTATGCAAGAGCCAACCTATCAGAGGTTGAAACAAAGCCCCGCCCGCCACAATTGCCATATTATTAAAACCTACCGCGGTTCCTGCCACCCGACTAGAATTATTATCTTTTACCACGCCGAAGCTTACGGATTGGCCTGCTGCTGCAATCCCAAAGAAAAATAAAGCCAGATAACAAATCGGTAAGGGCATGGGTACATAAATTATCAATAATAACGAAGTAATACCCAATAATGTGCAAATCAGCAATACGGGTTTGCGGCGACGGCTTCTATCCGACCACCAGCCTAACACTGGGCAGCCAAATGCAACACCTAGCCATATTATCGATACAGCCGCCCCCGCTTTTGCAGCGCTAATCTCATATAGTTTACTTAAGAAAGGAACCCCCCACAGCGCTGCAAAAGCCGTAATGGGTGCCCAGACTAAAAATGCATAGGCAGCCGTTATCCAAGTATGAGCCTTACTGAGAAGTTCTCTTAGGTCTTGCCAAACATGCCGCTGCACTTGAGTATGAAGCGCTTGCCTTTGCTTGGAGGGCCAATCGCGCACTATAAGCCATATAGCCATGGCTAAGAGAATGCCAAAAATGCCTAAAACCAGCAGACTTTGCCGCCAACCAAAAAGCTCTATGGCTTTCGCCAAAGACGCCTCACTAACGATGGCCCCTATTGAACCCATCAATTGGGTCATACCGACTAAAAAAGCAAAATATTGAATCGGAAACCAGCGAGTAATGAGCACCAAGGTACCAATAAAAGCAAAAGCGGAACCCGCTCCCATCAGCATCCGCCCCACCTCCGCAAAAAAGAGTTGTTGGGTATAGGAAAAGAATAATGCCCCTACCGCACATAATAATACCGCCAAGCCTAATAATAGTCGTAGGCCAAAGCGATCGAAAAGTATCCCGGCGGGAAGCTGCATGGGGGCATAGGTATAATAATAAAAAGACGATAATAATCCCAAGCCCAAGGCATCCACATGCAAATCGCGCATTAAAGTATGAGTCATCACACTAGGTGAAATTTGTAAGGCAAATTCATATAAATAAAAGGTTGCTGCTAATAAGAATATAGCTATGCCATAAATAGAGATTTTTGTTTCCTGCATAAATTACTCCTAACGCCCTCTTTTTTAATAGTGAGGCTTACAATAAGTCTCCCGCAAACCAAGCCAGCCTATCAGCCAGGCAATTAAAAAACATAAGGGTAATAATAATAAGGCCCGTTGATAATCTTGAGCCAGGTAAACGGGTACCCCATTCTGTAGTTCTCCATGCCAAACTTTATGAAGAATATAGCCCACAAAGGGTTGAAATAGTGCGCCCCCCGCTACTACACACATATTATTAAAACCTATTGCAGTCCCCACAATCCCGGGAGGATTAATATCTTTTACCACGCCAAAAATTAAGGACTGCCCTCCTGCCGCAAAACCAAATAAAAATAGTAATCCATAAATCACTATCAGATTGAGATGCACAATATATAAAATAGCCGAGGTAGAGAATATGCCCAAGATGGCACAAAGAACTAGTGGCAAATTTCTTCGCCCAATTTTATCGGAAAACCAGCCGACGAAAGGACTACCTATACCAACCCCAATCCAAATCATGGTCACTGCGCTGGCAGCCATGGCTGCAGATATATTAAATCTGACCATTAGGTAAGGAACACCCCATAGGGCCGCAAATACGGTAATAGGCGCCCAAATAGTAAAGGAATAGGTAGCAATAGCCCAGGTTTGACGCTTACCTAACACCTCTTTAAGCGTTGTACCAATGCCTTTGGTTGAGTTTGCATGAAGGGCCGGTTTACCTGGCGGACTATCCCTAACAATCAGCCATATAGCTAAGGCTAAAATGAAACCAATCCCTGCGACTATCAGTAAAGTCGCTTGCCAACCAAAACGAGCAACGGCCAGTGCTAATGGCGTTTCACCTACGATAGCGCCCACCGATCCCATTAACTGGGTAATACCGGCAAAGAAAGCAAAATAGCCTGGAGAAAACCAATTGGCGACGATAATTAAAATACCGATAAAAGCAAATGCAGAACCCATGCCCATCAAAAATCGGCCGGCCGCCGCCATATAAGTTATTTTGGTAAGGGCAAATACTAATGCGCCACTTGCGCAGATTAAGCTTGCTAGGGTAATGAGGGTTCGTGGGCCAAAGCGGTCATAAAGCAATCCAGCCGGTAGTTGCATAGGCGTATAGGCATAATAAAAGAAAGCCGAAATAACCCCCAGCCCAGCCGCTTGAATGTTAAAATCTCGCATGAGTTCAAACGTCATGACGCCAGGGGCAATTTGCAGCATAAATTCATATAAATAGAATGAGGCGGCCAATAGGTAAATAACAAAAGGCAAAAATTTTGCTGGCATTTTAGTTTGCATCCTATCATCTCTTCCGGGCTAGCATTAAACCATCACCCATGGCAATTAAACTGATGTCCACCCTCTCGTCCAGATGTAATTTAGCATTGAGTGCTCGAATCATTTGGGTCGAGTTGTCATGAACTAATGCATCGGCCACTTTACCGTACCAAAGCGTATTATCAAGCAAAATGAGTCCACCTGAACGCACTAACTGCAAAGCCAATTCATAATAAGTTTCTTGATTTACTTTATCCGCATCGATGAAGACAAAGTCAAAAGTACCTGCTTGCTCTGTGGCAATCAACTGGTTTAGGGTGATTAAAGCGGGAGCAAGCCGTAGCTCAATTTTTTCGGCAAGCCCCGCTTTCTGCCAGTTATCGGTGGCCATGCTGGCCCATTCCTCACTAATTTCACAGGCTATTAACTTACCATCAACGGGTAATCCGCTTGCTATCCATAAGGCGCTATAACCGGTAAAAACACCTATTTCTAAGGCTTTTTTAGCATTCATTAATTTTAGCAACAGAGCCATAAATTGCCCTTGATCGGGGGCAATTTGCATCTTAGCCTGTTTTAATTGCGCCGTTTCATTTCTTACCTGTTTAAACAGCTCGGGTTCCCGGCATGAGGTAGACAGTAAATAATCATATAAAATTGGAGTCAAGGAGATGGTTTGAGTAGTCATGCTATTTAATAGGTATTCTTTTATCCATTATGAATTATATTAAGGCTGAGTTTGTTCTCAATCATAAAAAGGGCTCTTGTCATGCTAGTGCTAGAATCTCATGCCAGCCAATCCATTAAAATGGGTGATAATAGTGTGTTCAAAGTATTGCCCCATAGGAATCATCGGTATTGCAGCACCAAGGCATATTAAGGGTATTGCATGAAGAACGAGTAGAGATGGATTTAGCATCAGAAAACAACTGAGGGCTCAAGGCCCTCAGTCATCACAGGCTTTAAGCCCATTGTTGGAACGTATAGGTTAAACCTACAGCTACAAGATCGGAATTGGGTTGACCGATATTTAAATGATAACGATTAACACCGGTTTGAGTAAGCGTTGAATCATTATTACCAAATACACGGGTCCAAGACACATCTACGGCTAAACCATTGTCAAAATTGTAAGCAGCGCCTATACCGGCTACTGGAAGAAATTTTTTATTGGAGACAGAGCCATTACGTAAACCATCAAACTTGTTGATTTGATAAGCGGCACCAGCTTTAGCATAGATATCAAAATTGCCGTCACCAACGGGCAATATCGCTTTACCCACTAAATCCCAGGCAGCAACTTTTTGGGTAAGATTATATCCACCATTAACTTTATAGTTGTTATCTGCAAAACGGCTATAACCACCTTCAACGGTAAAATTGCGGTTAATTTGATAACCGGCTAGCGCGCGCCAGCCAAAACCACCTTCTTTCCATTCATAGCCATAGGCACGATAGCGTTCGGTGGTATCTTTTAAGGAACTGCCATCATCGGCACGGGAAGCACCACCTTGTACACCCACGTAGAAACCTTGTTTTTCAGCAGCAAAAACACCGCTGGATAAAGCAACTGCGGCAACTGTAGCAACAACGAGTAATTTTTTATCCATAATTCACCTCTTTGTAGAATGAAAAATTATTATGCTAAGGACTTTATCAAAATGCAAGCTTATTGTTTCGTCTTTATAAAACCAGCATTAGCCTATCTATTTCCTTTTCCAGATACTGGCCTTACGATCTATTGCTCTAATAAACCAATTTTTGGCACAAGCATAGAGATTAGGATCATAACAAAACTGGCTAGCCAAAGCTAATTTTAACTGTTGATAAGCCTCGGCCTCCTGCGAGTGAGTCATTAGATAATCTCTAAAATTAAGGTGGCGCTCAATTTCCGCGTTATATTGGGCAAAAGTATGCAAATGAACCAGGCGTTTACCCCTACTATCTTTAGTAAAAAAACGTCGGTTGGGGATAGTCAGCTCGCCATGAGCTATATAGCCAAACTCAGCCATGACTGGATTTAAGGCATCGATTTGGGGGAGATCGCTGACTATCGCCAATATATCGATGATAGGCTTTGCCATCATATTAGGTATAGCGGTGCTACCTATATGATGAATTTCCAACAATACCTCTGCAAATATCGCTTGGATACATTTAACCTCTTGTTGAAATTGTAGCTGCCAAATAGGGTCATAGCTAACCAGCTCAACTTTTCTTAATTTAACGGTTAAATTATTTAAATTTTCAGGAGTAAGCCAATATAAAAGAGCCTGTTTTTCTCTAGCCTGGCTACTTAATGAATTAACAACTAAACCCTTATTTTTCGCGCCTAATTTTTCGGCGACTCGCTGACTCGCGCGATTAGTCATTTCGGTAACTATTTCCAGCCGATTTAATCCAAGCTCATCAAAGGAAAATTGGGCGGCTAATTGCGCCGCCACAACGCCAACGCCTTGACCTAAAGCGCTTTTTCTTACCCAATATCCCAGGTTCGCATTACAATTCTGCCAATCAATACCCTGAATATCTATTCCGCCTAAAAACAGTTCTTCGGGAGTTGTAATAACAAAACTATATTCTTTTTTTTCTACCCAGGCTTGCCGACGGGACAATACCCAGGCTTTAGCATCTTTTTTTAGATAATTAGGATGACCCCAAGTTAGATAAGGAGAAACCTGTTCAATAGACTCACGCGCCGCCTCATAAAGGAATGTGATATCGGTTTCACGATAAGGACGAATGGTAATCTGATTAAGATTTATTGGTTTCATCGAGTAGACCCCACTACATCGTGACAGCCATTTTACTTGATTTTTTGCTAGCCTTAATAGATAAACAACCGGCTTAAATCAAAGCCCCTTATTATAGCATATTTAGCTAAAATTAGGGTCTGTTTACATTGGGTTGGTATGGACGAAAGAAGAGTATAATCGGCGATAGGAACCCCTATCCCATTTGAAAAACTGGCTTGCCATAATGTACAAAAGGTAAAGCCAGAGCTAGATGGACGTATCCATGCGCGTCGTTCAGGTTCCTGTAACGCCTTAATGAGTGGAATTGAGAGATCTATTAGAACCTTCCTTGATAACGATCAAATAAAGGTTCTAAGCCAGAATTCAGTAAAGCTGTGTTTAAACCTTACTTTTATGAGTTCCTAGGTAAACTTCAATTTCGGTATTATTACGATCTTGGGATTTTTCACCATAGATTTCAAAGTCATATAAATAACTGCGCTCAAGCTCATTTTCGGCCTGCCATAAATGCCGATCGCTTGATAAGTTTATAATTCATCTTAAACTCCTTCCATTAGCTTATCCAAAATCAATTCCATATAGTTGTGGATAACCGAGTAATCCTGTTGTAATAGTTCCGCTTCTGTTTGAGTAAATTTACTAGGCGCCAAATCGTCTGCACAATTTTTAATCATCTCTTGAATATCGGACAGCTTAGGCTCTAAATGAAACTGTAAACCGTAGACCTTATTACCATAGCGAAATGCCTGATGTGGGCAGCCCCCACTTTTAGCTAATAACACGGCCTTTGGTGGAATACTTGGCATATCATAGTGCCAATGCAGTCCATTAAACTTTACCGGAAAATCTTTGAAAATGGGATCTTGCCTGCCCGCTTCGGTTAGCTCTATGGGAAAAATGCCTATTTCTTTTTCTGGACTGCGTTCGGTTTTAGCGCCTAAACTCTCGGCTATAAGTTGGGCGCCTAAACAAAAACCTAATACGGGTTTTTGTTGGGCAATAGTTTTGGCAATCAATGCTATTTCGGCCTTAAGGTACGGCAGTTTTTCCGCATCCCGCGGGCTTTGTGGTCCTCCCATCACAATTAAAAAATCAAACTCACCATTAGCAGGCAATTTATCACCAGCATAGGTATGAGAACAGGTTAATTGATGTTGTTTGTTATGAATCCAAGCTTCAATAATCCCTAATTTTTCAAAAGCAGCATGAATAAGGGCATGAAATCTCATGATGTCTTCAAGTAATTAAGCAAAGGCATTAGTAACCCTAAACCTACAATCGTTAACAACACGCATAACTTACGCATAAATTGCTCCTCTTATAAAGTTTTTTCACCAACCCAACGAAAATATTATCACAGTCCGTGATGAATAAAATTATATTCAGTACATTCTGGTAGAAATAGGCGCAATTTATCATCTGGAAATGGTTTGAATTTATAGCAATAAAAAAGCCCACTCTCAGTGGACTTTTTTTGTAATTTGTCGCACCTGGAAGGATTCGAACCTCCGACCTCATGGTTCATAGCTTTGTGACCAATAGATAAAAAATTGATTATGGATAAGCGGGTTCCTATGGAAGGAGCAAAGAAATTAGCCGAATACAGCTACTTGCAAAGAGTTTATAGAGAAAATACAGAATGAC
>JAQSXL010000082.1 GCA_029256685.1 Gammaproteobacteria bacterium
AAACACTCAACGGGAAAATTTGGCGGCCGATATTTTAGTTGCTCCTCACCATGGTAGTTTAACGTCTTCGACCTGGCCATTCATACAGGCCATAAATCCTCAATATGTTGTTTTTTCAACGGGCTATATGAACCGATTTGGTTTTCCCAAAGAGGAAATTGTACAGCGTTATCAAATCCATGGAGCAAAAACATTCAATACGGCAAACTGTGGCAGGGTTGCCTTTTCGTTAACAAAGGAGGCCACTAGTATCAATTGCTATAGAAATGAAAAGCGCGGTTTTATCTATAAAATAAACTCTTGAATTTAAGTTGAGAATGGTCCGTGATGCGGGTAATATACACAGTTCAAAAAGTAATCGTCAGAGGGGAGTCGAGGTTGATTAGCGCTAGTCATTTTGCGAAAGCCTATCAAGATGTTATTAATGCCTTTAAGCAATGGCGCATCTGGGTGTTATTAGGTTGGCAAGACATTCAATTACGTTACCGTCGTTCTATGCTCGGGCCGTTTTGGCTAACCTTAAGTATGGCTATCACCATCTATTCCATGGGTTTTTTGTATGGCCATTTATTTAAAATGGACTTACAAAGCTATTTTCCGTATTTAGCGACGGGTATCTTAACTTGGAATTTGATTTCAACTTCTCTTATTGAGGCTACAGATAGTTTTGTTAATTCAGAAGCTTATATCAAGCAGATAAAATTACCCTATAGTTGCTTTATTCTACGCATGATATTTCGCAATACCGTGATATTTTTGCATAATGTATTGGCTTTTATTCCATTAATATTTATTTTCCATATTCCCATTAATGGTTATAGTTTATTGATTTTACCTGCACTTTTATTAATTTGTTTTAATATAGCTGTATATGGTAATGTTTTAGCGATTATTGGTACTCGTTATCGAGATATTGCCCCCATTATTAATAGTTTGATCCAGGTAACATTTTTTTTAACGCCTATTATGTGGATGCCTAGTTTATTACCCGATCGTTATCATTTCGCTGTTCATTGGAATCCTTTTGCCCATTTTCTAAATTTATTACGACAACCTTTGTTAGGTCAGCCCTTGTCATCCGATACCTTATATATGGTCGCTATAATAACCGTTCTCGGCGTTATTTTATTTAGTCTATTATTTGCTAAAGCTCGTTCACGAATTATTTACTGGTTATAGAGAAACATATGGCAGCTATTAATCTTGATTCTGTTACTATTGAGTTTCCAATTTACAATATGGATGCTCGTTCCTTAAAAAAGCGTCTGATTAGCTTTAGTACGGGTGGCACCCTTTTAAAAGGAGCCCATGAAACTATTATTGTGAAAGCCTTAGATAATATTAATATTAAGCTGGAAAATAATGATAGTGTAGGCTTAATCGGTAGTAATGGGGCGGGTAAAAGCACGCTATTGCGCTTATTGGCGGGTATCTATGAGCCTACTCAGGGCAAAATGAGCGTAAAAGGTAGGATATCAACTATTCTTGATATGAGTTTGGGGCTTAATCCCGAAGCAACCGGCTATGAAAATATTATCATGCGTGGTATTTTATTAGGCTATACAAAGAAACAAATCCTAGCCAAGCTTGATGAAATTGCCGAATTTACCGAGTTGGGGGGCTATTTATCTGCTCCTGTTAGAACTTATTCCACGGGTATGATGGTACGTCTTGCCTTTAGCGTAGTAACTAGCATAGAGCCAGAAATTTTATTGTTGGATGAAATTGTGGGCGCAGGGGATGCTGGTTTTATTGAAAAAGCCAGAACAAGATTAACTAATCTTATTAAAAATTCTAATATTGTAGTTTTATCTTCTCATTCTTTAGAAATTATTGAGCAACTTTGTAATAAAGTTATTATTTTACAGAAGGGGCAGCTTAAATTTTTTGGCGATTGTAAAGAGGGTGTGGAAAAATATAGAAAGCATGCCTATTAGTGTAAAATAAAAGGATAAAATATACTATTTTATCCTTTTAAGAAGGCTATAAATTTTTCTTAAGAGACTCGTGATCTTCCTAGGCAAGGTATTTACTATATAAGTTATTTTTAATTGCGCGATTTTTAATTCTTCTTGTAATTGCGAGGTTTTTAGCTTACTAGCTACAAGCTCTTGTTGAATCATTAAGTGCTGCGCCTCCATATTTTTTATTTTTTGCGTAAGATACAGATAGGCATAATTAGGTGTTTTGTTAAATTGATTATTGGTTTCATTATTCTGTAGCGAATTTAAAAAATCCTCTAGCTTTTCTTTATGTAGTAAAGATTTTTGTTGTAGATTATGGATAATACTATAGACATTATTTTCAGCGTTTAAATTAGATAATCGGTTATCAATAGCATTTGCAAGTCCTGTAAGCTCATCTATTTTAAAGCAATGTTCCTTTGGCTCATTAAGCTGTATAAGTAAATTTCTAACTTTCTCATCATATTCAAGCGTGATACAAGGTATTTTCAATAAATTTGCTAGCAAAACACCATGATATCTCATATTAACAATAAGGCAGCAAAACGAGTAATAAGTGGTAACATTATCAACATTTATTTCCTTTATTACTATACAAGGTTTGCCCGCTAGTTTTAATTGTTCGGAAACTTTTATACATAAATCAATATCAGTATCTTGAAATGGTAAAAACATATAGAATACGTTTTTTTGTTCGATTTTCAGCAATTCGCTTAGAATTAATGATTGCCAATTATCATTAAATTGCCATTCTCTAATATTTACTCCAATAATAAAAAAACTCTCTTTTTGATAATTGTGTAGGACTGAACTTATATCTTCATTTAAAACAATTGAGGCAGTTAAATTAGAGTCCCTGAGACTAAAGGCAATATCGGGTGCGATCATCACTTCAGACTTATTAATAAGGTCCATTTTTTTAAATAAATGGTAACTTTCTTCATCCCGTAATGTTATTGATTTGGCTAAATCAAAAAATCGGCTTGCAAGCTTCATTGATGCAGCGCTTCTCAATGGACCAATACCATTTCCCAAAATAATAATAGGTATAGCAAACTGATTTGCTAATAGCGCAAGGCGGAGATAGTAAGTGCAGCCCGGTGAAAAAAAGTCATTAATATCGGATTCTATGAATCTATCATAGTCTTGAATTAAGCTACCACCGCCAAAAATTAGGCAAGCAGCATTCTGCATTACCTCTACTAAGGCCGTAATATCATACCCATAAATTGCTTTGGTATGATGATTCGTCTCTGTATGTTTAACGGATACGCTGATAACTATAGGCTCAAATATCGACTGATTAATCCAACTTAAAATGGTTTTTAATAGTAGCTCGTCGCCTATGTTACCAGCACCATACCAACCGGCAATAATGATTTTTTTTTTCATATTAATAAAAACTATATTTGTACATTAATGTAAACACTTGGTTTGTATAGACCACTAATATAATTCGGGGTAAATAATTTTGATAAATTACTCCTTAAAATACTCCAATAAAATGCTAGCAATCTGTTTAGCCGTTGTACCGTTGCCATAGGGTGAGCCTGCCTTTGCCATACTTTCATATACCTTAGCATTGGTTAATAATTCTTCGACATTATGCACAATATCATTAGTTAAAACGCCAACTAAACGGGAGGCGCCATACTCAACGGCTTCTGGCCTTTCCGTTTCGGTACGCATAACCAATACAGGTTTACCAAGAGCCGGTGCCTCTTCTTGTAAACCACCCGAATCGGTTAAGACTAGATAACACCTTTTTAATGCGGCTACCATTTCCTTATAGTCGATAGGCGCGCATAATTGAATTCGTTCTTCATTTTGTAGTAGTTCATAAACTACGTTTCGCACATTTGGATTAGGATGCACAGGAAATAAAATAGTAACGTCTTTATGTTGCCTAGCAATGGTTTGTAAGGCTTGGCATATATTTATTAAATTATCACCAAAATTCTCTCTACGATGGCAGGTTACCAGGATAAGCTTAGAATTATCTTCTATTGGATTAGTATTGCCGGCTTGGTGAGAAAAATAATAAAGGGTATCAATAATGGTATTGCCAGTAATAAAAATGGATTCTGGTTTAACCCCTTCCCGTAATAAATTTTGTTGGGTAGTTTGTGTGGGGGCAAAATGTAAAGTTGCTAATTTTGCTGCACATTGCCTATTAAATTCTTCAGGAAAAGGACTGTGTAGATCAAAAGAGCGTAGGCCGGCCTCAACGTGAGCAAAGGGAATTCTTAGGTAAAAACTAGCCATTGCTGCTATCATGGTGGTGGTCGTATCGCCTTGCGCAATCACCATATCGGGTTTTTCTTGTAAAAAATACTGGTTAAGTGCTAATAAAAGTTTGGCACTGAGCTCACCAAGGGATTGATTAGGTGCCATGATATTTAAATCTTTGTCAACCTGTATATCAAATAGGGTCATCATTTGATCAATTAATTCGCGATGTTGTGCAGTAACTAGAGTTTTTACCTCGAAGTTTAATGATTTATATAGCTCAAGAATGAGAGGTGCCATTTTTAAGGCTTCTGGGCGGGTACCAATAATACATATAATCTTCTTTTTCATTACTTACCATCCAATTAAGAATTGAGCCAAAATTAAAGCTCGTAATTTTTATATTGTTGAAAAGCTTCAACAATCATTTGCTGGCCATTATATTGAGGTAGTCAACCTGGTATTTTTTTTGCTTTGTTGGTATTAACTAAGCAATCCACCTTGGCAATCATATATGATCTTTATCCAGAGGTGAATCTCTTAGCATATCAAATAAAGATAAAGCAAATTTTACCAGAAAAGCAGGAGTCTTAATTAATTTAAATAATTTTGTTAAAACACCTAATCTATCTGGGCCCGTAATTAGCCTAGGGCGTAGGATTGTAATCTGCATGCCTTTATCGCGCTAAGATTGGTAGAGATATAATGTTTCAAGCTAGCTCATAGCAATAATATTGACACCCACACAAATAACGGCTATGCCCTGCTTGCGGGAAAAAGAAATATGCTCTTGAAAGAAGTAGTAGCCTGCAATAGCGGATAAAAGATAACCTACACTTAAGAAAGGATAAGCATAGCTGACCTCTGTTTTAGATAAAACAAACATCCAGGTTAAAACACTAATACCATAGCATAATAACCCACCTAGCACATAATAGTTAGTGGCTGCATTTAGGTAAAGCTTCAGTAAGCTTCCTGCAGTTGTTTGTATATTAGCAAAATGCATAACGCCGCGTTTTAAAAAAATTTGTGCCAAGGCGTTAAGAGTTACACTAAATAAAATGATGGGGATGTAGCGCATGATAAATACCTTAATGGTGCATGTTAGATAGTCGCGTCTCACCGAAATTTTATTTTAAACTAGCTATAATATGACAATATATTAGCAAGTCTACCGGTTATATAAATTACGCTTAATTTAGCAGTCTGTTTCATTAAGATTTTCACAGATAGCTTGCTGTATGACTTTTGCCCTTGCTTCCCATGAGTTATGCTGAGCCTCTTGTTGCAAAATTTTAAAATAGTCATTATCCAAAGACAGAGCTAATGCTTGATTAACGAGAGTAATAAATTCTTCATGGGTGTTAGCAATAAAAGGCGATTTATATTTTCTACACTCTGGTAAAGCGGTTGTAACTATAGGTTTACCTAGAGCCATATACTCAAATAATTTAAGAGGTGAGGTAGCTAAAGTCGTTTCATTAATTAAAAAGGGAATAACTGAGACATCAAAATATTGCGCATAATTAGGTAGTATATGATAAGGTATAGTACCTGTTATAATAATATTTTCATATCTTTCCAAATGATATTTATCGATGGTTTTATCATAAACATAACCAATTAATAAAATATATTTATCGGGATTTTGACTTGCTAATTTTATAATTAGTTCAAAATCAACCCATGCGGAAAGAGCACCGAAATAACCAATGATCTTGCTGCCTTTTATCTTTTCTAACCGTTCGATAGGCTGCTTAAGGTTAGCGTAATGATGTAAATCAACCGCGTTTTCAGCAAGAAATACGTTTTTTGTTCGGTATTTTTGCGCTTCATTGAACAACTTGTTAGCAGTTGTTAAACAAATAACTCTTTCGTTAGAAAGCATATATTTGTGTCTATCAAGAACATAATCATCGATAGGGCCAAAAATTTCTTCATTTAAATCATCAAGATAATCATATATTACATTGTCGCCTCTTTTCAAATGCTCATCAATCATTTTAATTGAAAATATCTTTGCAGGATTTGAATAAGTAAAAAGCGTTTTTTTTCGCTGTAATGAAAGAATACCATTATATAATGATGGAGGAACTAAAAAACAATTTTTACCTAACTTTTTTATAGTGTGAATATTATCTAAAGTATTATTGGTTATAAAAAGAAAAAGAAAATCTTGCTCACCTAAGGCTAAAGCTAGATGTTGTGGTCTTTGGTAAAGAGGAATATTCCAACTTAAAAAGGGTAAATAAACAATTAAGGGTAAGTTACTATGCTGAGCTAAAATTTGCTGTAACTTTTTATGTAAAAAATAGCTTGATAAATATGAAATTATATTATTATAAAAAAATCTGAAATTGTAACGTATATATAATCTTTTTATTATTCCTTTTATGCCATATTTTTGATAATAGAAAGCTACTTTATCAATACCTGAAATTTTTCTACTCATATAAATTAAAACCTAGTAATAAGATTGCTAAACAAAAATTATCCGAATTTTAGCTAATTAAATCACAAATTGCACGAACTTGTTCCTCTCTATTATATTTGTTAGCGACCACCAAACTATTAGTACTTAATTTAGATAAATAAATTTTATCTCCTTTTAATAAATTAATAGTATTAGCTAAAGCCTCTGGTTGTTCAGGGGGGACACAGATACCCACATTATTTGAGCTTATAAATTGTGATGCTTCACCTACTGGCCCAGCAAATATAACAGGTTTAGCCATAGCAAAAGCCTCAAACATTTTAGAAGGTATTACCGTACTAAATACTGGATGATTTTTTAAATGTATTAAGGCAAGCTGGGTGATTGACCAATAACTTGGAATCAAGGCTTTCGGTTGTAACCCCTCAATAATGACATTAGTTAAATTATGTTGTTCTTTTATTTGAATTAATTTTTCTTTTTCGGCACCACTGCCAACCAATAAGAATACAATATCTGGGTTGGTTTTTAATATTTTTGCGGCTTCTAAGGCATTCGACAGGGCATGTGCCATGCCAAATGTTCCAATGTAAGAGACTACAAATTTGTTATGTAATTGGTATTTATCTAATAATTTCTCACAGGGTGGAAGAGGGAACAGCTTATTAGTATCTACCCCATTGATAATTACTTCAATTTTGTTGGTTAGGATACCGCGTCTCACTAAGTCTTGTTTAAATGAATGAGTTAAGGAAATAATTTTGTCGGAATGACGATAGACAAACAATTCAAGTTTTTCAATTTTCTGTAAAATCTTCTTATTGCTTATTGCGCCTACCGCTTCAATAGAGGCGGGCCATAAATCACATAACATGAAGAAAAATTTGCAGCGTTTTATTCTAGCTAATCCTAAGCCACTAATGGTTGTAAAAAATTGAGGAGATATAGCAATAACTAGATCCGGTTTGGATTGAAATAGTCCAGCGAAAAAGCTGCTAACCATAAAAGATAGAAAGTCTATGATGCGCAATAAGGTGCCTTTATTAGGATAGATAAAGGTTTTTACGCGGATTACCTGGATGCCATCCATAATTTCTTTTTGATACCATTTATTTCTATAGCCATTAAATAATTTCCCTTCGGGAAAGTTAGGCGCACAGGTGATAACAGTGACTTCATACCCCATTTTTATCCAATAAGTTGCTAATTCATAGACGATAGTCGCGTTGGCATTTAATTCGGGAGGAAAATTGTCGGTTATGAATAATATATGCATATAGTTATTTCACTAATAGCCATGGTAATAATGTGATTTTGTTAGCATACAGATTTATGATATAGAGTCAAATTGAGCTAATAAATAACTAATTTAATATGAACTTTGGCTAGGCGCTGTTGAGATTAGGTTAATATAAACGAAAGAAGAGGGAAGCCAGGGAAAATCTGCGCAAATTTGAGCCGAATAGTTGCTCTCAAACGAGGATTTGCACGGATTTTTACCGGTTATACTTTTTTTTGCAATATAGAAATCCAATGCCAACAGATCCTAATGAGCTTATTATAAAAAATTGGTAATTTTTGAATTAATAGATATTAAAGCTACCAAATCTTAATCAGTATAATTATAATCTCCTTTTTACTAACCAGTAACTCACATAACATGACCGAATTAGCCAAAGAAATTATATCCGTTAATATTGAAGACGAACTTAAGCAATCTTATCTCGATTATGCGATGAGCGTTATTGTTGGACGGGCGTTGCCTTGTGATTGGTAAATACCACCCACACGGGGATACAGCCGTTTATGATGCCGTGGTACGTATGGCCCAACCTTTTTCCTTGCGTTATATGTTAGTCGATGGACAAGGTAACTTTGGTTCTGTGGATGGCGATTCTCCCGCTGCAATGCGTTATACCGAAGTAAGAATGTCACGATTTGCGCATGCCTTATTGGCAGACCTTGAAAAAGAAACCGTTGATTTTGCGCCTAACTATGATGAAACCGAGTTAGCTCCTGTTGTGCTGCCAACCCGTATTCCCAATTTATTGGTGAATGGTTCAGCGGGGATTGCCGTAGGGATGGCTACCAATATTCCGCCGCATAACTTGGGTGAGGTTATTAACGCCTGTCTCGCTTTATTAGATAATTCAGAGCTAACCATCGATGATTTGATGGAATATATTCCCGCCCCTGATTTTCCAACCGCGGCCATTATTAATGGCCGAGCCGGAATTATCGAAGGTTATCGTACGGGGCGAGGGCGCGTAGTCATTCGAGCCAGAACCGAAATCGAAGAAGATGAAAAGAATGGTAAACAAACCATAGTGGTCACTGAGTTGCCTTATCAAGTCAATAAAGCGCGTTTGATTGAAAAAATTGCCGAACTGGTTAAAGACAAGAAAATTGAGGGTATTACCGGTTTACGTGATGAATCAGATAAGGATGGGATGCGTATAGCCATTGAATTGCGTCGTGGGGAAAATGCCGAGGTTGTTTTAAATAATTTGTACAGCCAAACTCAGCTGCAAAACGTATTTGGTATTAATTTAGTAGCGTTGGATGAAGGCAATCAACCTAAGCTATTTAATCTCAAACAGATTTTGGAGGCTTTTTTAAGGCATAGACGTGAAGTCGTTACCCGCCGTACTATTTTTGAACTACGCAAAGCCAGAGATCGTGCCCATATTTTAGAAGGTTTGGGGATTGCTCTTGCCAATATCGACGCGATGATAGCTCTCATTAAAGCCGCGCCATCACCAGCCGAGGCAAAAATAGGTTTGTTAGCCACGGCTTGGCCCGTTGGCTTGGTTTCTGCTATGTTAGATAAGGCGGAAATGAGTATTAGCCGTCCTGTCGATATCGGTAAGGAATTTGGTTTGGCCGACCAAGGATATCGTTTATCCCCACAACAAGCTCAGGCTATCTTAGATTTGCGTTTACACCGCTTAACGGGCTTAGAGCAGGATAAAATTTTAAGCGAGTATCAGGCGCTATTAAATGAAATTAAAGAGTTACTTCGTATTCTTGCCGATCCCGATAGATTGCATGAGGTTATTCGTACCGAATTATTAGAAGATAAGGCGCAATTTGCCGATGCAAGGCGCTCTGAAGTTATTGCCAGCCAACAAGATTTTTCTATTGAGGATTTAATTGCCGAAGAAGAAATGGTCGTGACTTTATCTCATGAAGGGTATGTTAAAACTCAGCCCTTAGGCAGCTATCAGGCTCAGCGCCGCGGTGGTAAAGGTAAATCTGCTACCAATATGAAAGATGAAGATATTATTGAGAAACTACTCATTGCCAGTACTCATGATACCTTATTGTGCTTTAGTAATCTGGGTAAATTATATTGGATAAAGGTGTATCAGATTCCACAAGGTAGCCGGATTTCACGTGGTAAACCCATTGTTAATTTATTACCTTTAGATGCGGATGAGCGTATTAACGCTATTCTGCCTGTGAAAGAATATGCCGATAATACTTATGTGTTTATGACCACCGCAAATGCTACAGTCAAGAAAGTAAAATTAACGGAGTTCTCAAGACCGCGGAGTAACGGGATCATTGCTATCGATCTTGATGAGGGCGATAAATTGGTAGGCGTGGCGCTCACCTCAGGTACTAGCGAAGTCATGCTATTTAATAATGCTGGTAAAGCCATTCGCTTCAATGAAGATGAGGTGCGGGCTATGGGAAGAACTGCCCGTGGTGTTCGTGGTATGCGCCTTAGCAAAAATCAACAAGTGATTGCCCTTATTATTGCAACCCCAGACGGACAAATTTTAACAGCCACTGAAAACGGTTATGGTAAACGGACTCTTTTGGATGAGTATCGTCTCACCAGCCGTGGAGGACAAGGCGTTATTGCTATTTCTACTTCAGATCGCAATGGCCAAGT
The DNA here is from genome assembly GCA_029256685.1 of Gammaproteobacteria bacterium. Taxonomy (GTDB): domain Bacteria; phylum Pseudomonadota; class Gammaproteobacteria; order JAQSXL01; family JAQSXL01; genus JAQSXL01. The sequence continues at coordinate 10,529 of JAQSXL010000082.1, forward strand.
GGTTGGCGCGATCCAGGTGACCGATGCCGATGAAGTGATGTTGATTACCGATAGGGGTACCTTAGTACGTACCCGAGTGGGTGAGATTTCACTCGTTGGACGTAATGCGCAAGGCGTGCGTTTAATTCGCTTAGCTGAGGAAGAAAAATTAGTAGGTATTCAGCGAGTAGATGAGCTAGAGGCAGAAAGTGAAGATGAGACTATAGAGGCAAGCGAGTGATGCCTAGGGTTTATAATTTTAGTGCAGGGCCTGCGACTTTACCAGAAGAGGTATTACTACAAGCCCAAGAAGAATTACTTAATTGGCATGGTTTGGGCATGTCAATTATGGAGGTTGGTCATCGCACCAATCCTTATGAAGAATTATCTGCACAAGTTATTGCTACAACCCGCGAAGTGCTTAAGGTACCGGATAATTATCAGGTACTCTATTTAGCAAACTCTTCCCGCGCTCATTTTGCCATGGTTCCCATGAATTTGCTGCGAGGTAAAACGCAAGCCGATTATCTTCATACGGGAATATGGTCAAAAATGGCTTTAGATGAAGCCAAGCGATACTGTCAGGTTAATATAGTGGCGAGTGGAGAAAATCTGGGATTTAATAGTGTGCCGGAGCCCGCAAATTGGCGCTTAGAGCCTGATGCCGCTTATGTGCATTATACGCCTAATGAAACTATTAGCGGAGTTGAGTTTCACACCCTGCCCGAAGTCGGTGAGATACCGTTAGTGGCCGATATGACCTCTTCGATTATGTCCCAGCCAATCGATATTAGTCGCTTTGGTTTAATTTATGCAGGTACCCAAAAAAACATGGGAATAGCGGGTTTGAGTTTGGTGATTGTGCGCAAAGATTTACTAGGACAGGTCTTACCTTTTACCCCGACTATGTATGACTACCAAGTACATTCCGATAATAACTCTCTTTATAATACGCCGGCTTCTTTTGCCGTTTATATAACGGGGCTGATGTTAGCTTGGATTAAACGCCAAGGTGGCTTAACAGCCATGGCAGAGCTTAATCAATCTAAGGCGCGAAAACTGTATCATTGTATTGACAACAGTAAACTCTACTCTAACTCGGTTGATTTAAACTATCGGTCTAGAATCAGTGTTCCCTTCTTCTTACATAACAAAGGGCTGGAAGCAAAGTTTTTAGCAGAGGCGAGGGCAATAGGGCTGGTTGCACTTAAAGGTCACCGGACGTTAGGCGGTATTCGTGCCTGTATGTATAATGCCATGCCAGAGCTGGGAGTTGATAAACTGATTGAGTTTATGCAGCAATTCGAGAAAGCTAATTCTTAAGCTGGATTTTGAGCTTGAGCCCACTATATACACGGACCGTGTATTTTCAAATTTCCCTGGGTTGGCCTCCTTTGCATGAGCTGTGTCCGATAGCTTGCTCCCGGCCAATTTTTTATAGGAGTCAATGAGGATGGCTAAAGATTTTTACAACCTCTACGATCAATTCGCTCTAGATGAATTAAGTTGTTCAAAGAATGCCTCGCAGCGTGAGTTGCCTAATCATAGTTCACAAAATTCAAGCGCGCAAAGAATAGACTACCTTGCGCAACCTGTTAGCAAATTACAGGGGCAGCTAATGGTCGCGGGTGATAAATCCATCTCACATCGGGCCTTATTATTAGGTAGTTTAGCTCAGGGTAAAACCCGTATTTACAATTGTCTAATGGCAAAAGATATCCTGGTGACTATTCAAGTGTTACGGCAATTGGGTGTTAAAATTGAACAGCATGAGAATTGCTTGACCGTATTGGGCAACGGCAAGCATGGTTATACTATTCCTAAGCAAAGGCTTGATTTTGGTAATTCAGGTACTGGTTTACGGCTTATGACCAGTATACTAGCCGGTCAAGGTATATCCGCTATACTAACAGGCGATGAGTCACTGAGCCTACGGCCCATGGCTAGGATTATTAACCCCTTAATGGCTATGGGGGCCAAGATTCAGGCTGCTGAAAATGATACTCCACCGCTTATTGTCCATCCCATGCCAGTTACTAAAGCCATTGATTATCAATTACCCGTGGCTAGCGCCCAAGTTAAGTCGG
>JAQSXL010000083.1 GCA_029256685.1 Gammaproteobacteria bacterium
CTTTGGCTTAAGATCCAGGTACCTACCTCCACATTTTTACAGGGATTGAATTGCAGATCATGTGCGGTATAACCAAAGGATTTAATTTTATCCAGCCAAAGGGTGTTGATTTGCATGGGGCCATAATCAAACGTACCGTTTTTGTTGGATTTAGCCATACCATTGCGGCCACCTTCGGTACGTAAAACCGAAATAATTAAGGCTGCGGGAACGTAATAGCTTATCGCAGCTTGGTTGATGCACTCAATGGGTACGTCGTTAATCAATAAGGCTGGCATAGTTGAGTATTACTCATATGGAGTTCTAGTAAGCTACTTCGTATACTGCTACAAGGCACATCCATGTGCCGTCCCGTTATCATCCTGATATCTAGTCGCCGTATACGAAGTAGCTTACTAGAGCTTCTTGAAATAATAATTATTTTACCTGATTAAACTGCTCTTTGTTAACCGCTATTTCGCGCGCGGTGTGAGAGTTAATCACGCGCTGTTTAACCAATTCTTCTAAATGCTGATCCAGGGTTTGCATACCCATGCCGCGACTCGTCTGAATCGTTGAATACATTTGCGCAACCTTATCTTCGCGAATGAGGTTACGAATTGCCGGCGTACACAACATAATTTCTAATGCCGCCACTCGTCCGCCGCTGATTTTTTTTAGCAAGGTTTGAGAAACAACGGCTTGTAGGGACTCCGATAACATGGTTCTTACCATACTTTTTTCTTCGCCGGGAAATACGTCAATAATCCGGTTAATAGATTTGGCAGCGGAGGTAGTATGTAAGGTGCCAAAGACTAAGTGGCCGGTTTCACCCGCGGTGAGAGCTAAACGTATGGTTTCTTGATCGCGTAACTCGCCTACTAAGATGATATCGGGGTCTTCCCGTAACGCCGAGCGTAAAGCAGCATTAAATGACTTGGTATCACGCTTCACTTCACGCTGGTTAAATAAGGCTTTTTTATTCTCGTGAATAAATTCTATGGGATCTTCTATGGTGAGAATATGTACCTGTTGATTCTCATTAATGTAATTTAACATGGCGGCTAAGGTGGTTGTTTTGCCAGAGCCGGTGGGGCCTGTCACTAAAACTAAGCCACGTGGCAAGTTGCTAAGGTCTTTAAGTAAGTCGGGTAACTCCAGTTGATCCAGGGTTTTAATATCATTTGGAATGGTTCTAAGTACACCCGCCATACCGCGGTCTTGGTTAAACACGTTGACCCTAAAACGCGCTAATTGTGGAATAGCAAAGGAAAAATCGAGTTCCATCGTTTCTTCAAATTCTTTACGTTGCGTGTCGTTCATGATGGAATAAAGCAGTTGGCTTATCCCTTTATGATCTAAGGCCGGTACATTGAGCTTACGTAAATCACCATCAACTCTCACCATAGGTGGCATGCCGGCGGATAAATGTAAGTCTGAGGCATTGTGTTTAACGCTGAAATTAAGCAGTTCTGTAATATCCATCGTAATTCCTTTAATCCTAAAAGAGTAGCTTTTTGCTTAGGGCTGTGTATCAACGGCCATTTTTAGGATAATATAAATCCACTACAAAAGGTATGCGTATGAAAACTATCGCACAAAATTTAATGACCATACAGGCTAATATTATAGTCGCTGCCGAACGTTTTTGCCGTTCCCCCCATGAAATTAAATTACTAGCCGTGAGTAAACATCAACCCCTCTCGGCCATTCAGCAAGCTATAGCTGCGGGCCAGCGTTGCTTTGGCGAAAGTTATGTACAAGAGGCCGTCGCAAAAATAACCGCGCTAACTCATGAAGCCTTGGAGTGGCATTTTATTGGCCCTATTCAAACTAATAAAACGCGGCTTATTGCAGAACACTTTAATTGGGTACACAGCCTTTGCCGTTTGAAAATAGCCGAACGGCTTAACGAGCAGCGTCCAGCGCATTTGCCGCCTCTTAATGTATGCATTCAAGTTAATGTCAGTAATGAGGCTCACAAACAAGGGGTAAATTTGGTAGAATTAGTAAAATTAGCCCAAGCAGTTCAACAATTGCCTAAGTTAAAATTAAGAGGATTGATGATGATTCCGGCCTTAACTGAAAGTTTACAGCATGATCCAAAACCCTTTCAGTTATTGCGAGAAACGCTACAATGGCTAAATAAACGGGGTTTCCAATTAGATACCTTATCAATGGGGATGTCGGCAGATTATGAATTAGCCATTGCTGAAGGTTCAACTGTGGTGCGGATTGGCACTGAGTTATTTGGCAAACGGGAGGAGACTTAAGATGAAATCGGTAACCGTAGCTTTTATTGGTGGTGGTAATATGGCGTGCAGCTTGATAGGCGGCTTGCTGCGTACAGGGTATCAGCCTAATAAAATTTGGGTGAGTGATCCCCATAGAGAAAAATTAGAAAAATTAGCGGCGCAATATAATATTCATACCACAGAACATAATAGTGAGGCATTAGCTCAGGCGGAGGTGGTTGTTTTTGCCGTAAAACCACAAAATATGCAGCAAGTGGTAACAGCTGCAGCGGCTATTGTTAAGGCTAAAAAGTCTTTAATTATTTCTATTGCGGCAGGGATAACGATTAGCACGATTCAAACTTGGTTAGATTTTGATGCAGCCATTATCCGTTGTATGCCTAATACACCGGCTATGGTAAGTAGTGGAGCAACTGCCTTGTATGCCAATCTTCATACGCATGAAGAACAAAAAGAAATTGCTGAATCGCTAATGCGTTCGGTTGGGTTAGCTGTTTGGTTAGAACATGAGCAACAGCTTAATGTTGTTACGGCGCTTTCTGGTAGTGGTCCTGCTTATTTCTTTATAGTGATGGAAGCCTTACAGCAAGCCGCAGAAGAGTTAGGTTTAACTCATCAGCAAGCCAGATTATTGACCGTGCAAACGGCGTTGGGAGCTGCTCGTTTAGCCTTGGAAACAGAACAATCCATTGCTGAGCTAAGAAGCAGTGTGACCTCTCAGGGCGGCACAACCGAACAAGGTGTGCAAGTATTACAAGACGGTGGTATTCATGAGCTATTTGCTAAGGCACTACAAGCAGCCGAAAGTAAGGCTGTAGCAATGAGTAAGAGTTTTATTAGCTAGGAGTTTATTATGCTTATTGAGGCGGGTAGCTTTCTTATCGGAATTTTATTTGATTTTTATTTAACAGTACTGCTACTGCGTTTTTTACTGCAATGGATAGGTGCAAATTATTATAATCCCATTAGTCAATTTACCGTTAAATTAACCGATCCCATTTTAAAGCCATTGCGAAAGCTTATTCCAAATCGCGCGGGGATAGATATAGCAATCTTAGTGACTTTGTTAGTTATGGCCGTGATTAAAAATGGGCTGCTGATTTGGCTGCAAAATCAAACCTTACCTTATATTGTGGGCTTGATCTTGCTAGCCATCGCTAACTTATTAGCGTTGACTTGCAGTATCTTTTTTTACACCATTTTAATCAGGGTGATTTTAAGTTGGATAACTCCCGCGGGTTATAATCCGGCATTAGAGATCATCCAACGTATCACCGAGCCCTTGTTAGCACCGGCGCGGCGCTATATCCCACCTATTAGTGGTATAGACCTTTCACCCCTGATTGTAATTATTTTGCTAGAGTTTATTAATTTATTCTTTATCCGTTACTTAATAGCATGGAGCGAAGGTTTAGCTATTCTTGGCTAAGTACGCGGGTGCTTATTGCTAACTGATGAAGATGCGGTACAATTATTCCTGCCATAGGAATGTATAATTTTTACTTTTTACAAGGATATTTTCATGAAAAAACAATTTTTTTTAAGCCTCTTGTTAGCAGGCTCTATCAGCGCGAGCGCCTTTGCCTCAAGTGATACCTTTTCCACCGAACAAAAAAAACAAATCGAACAATTGGTGCACGATTATTTGGTCAATAACCCCAATGTTTTAGTCGAAGCTTCCCAAGCCTTACAGCGCAAGCAGCAAAGTGAAATGGAAAGCTTACAAAAACAAGCTATCGATTCCATTCGTAATCAAGTTGATTCGGTATTTTTTAATCAACAAGACCCTGTACTCGGTAATCCTAAAGGAACGGTAACTTTAGTTGAATTTTATGACTATCAATGTGGCCATTGCCGCGAAATGACTTCTACTATTACCGACGCGATTAAAAATAATCCACAATTGCGGGTGGTATTTAAACCATTTCCCATTTTTGGTGAAGCATCCGAACTGGCCTCTAAAGCGGTTTTAGCCGCGGCTAAACAAGGTAAGTTTGCCGCTATGCATCAGGCGTTAATGAAAGCCACTGACTTTAGCCAAGATAATCTGCTGCATACGGCTAAAAAGCTTGGGTTAGAGCTCAATAAATTTAAAACCGATTTAGCGAGTCAGGCGGTTAGTCAAGAAATCGCTGCAACCGTGGCTTTAGCTAAACAACTTAAGATTTACTTTACGCCAGTATTGATAGCGGCTAATGCCAATGCTAAGCCCAAAGACATGCAAATAATCTTTGTTCCTGGTCAAGTTAATGAGAAAGTATTGAGCCAAATGTTAGCGGAAGTTAAACAAGGCTAATAAATCTTTATAGCCGTGTTAGTTTTTATTAGCACGGCTATAAGTCGTAAAATGTATATAATTTCACTGAAAAAGTACTCAAGGCTATGTCTATAAATCTTTTAAATTCAAACCCTAATATAAAAACCTTTCAAGGCATGATTCAGGCCTTACAGACTTATTGGAGTCAGCAAGGCTGTGTAATTATGCAACCTCTTGATATGGAAGTAGGGGCAGGCACTTTTCATCCCGCTACCTTTTTACGATCAATTGGTCCTGAACCATGGTGTGCAGCCTATGTACAACCTTGCCGGCGTCCTGCCGATGGCCGTTATGGTGAAAATCCCAATCGTTGCCAACATTATTATCAGTTCCAAGTAGTCTTAAAGCCTTCTCCCGATAATATTCAGGAATTGTACTTAGATTCCTTACGGATATTGGGGATTGATCCCCTGGTCCATGACATCCGTTTTGTCGAAGACAATTGGGAATCGCCTACCTTGGGTGCTTGGGGCCTAGGTTGGGAATGTTGGCAAAATGGTATGGAAATTACGCAGTTTACCTATTTTCAGCAGGTGGGCGGATTATCTTGCAAGCCGGTAATGGGTGAAATTACCTATGGTTTAGAACGTATCGCCATGAATTTACAAGGTGTTGAAAGTATTTACGATATAGTTTGGACACATGGCCCCGATGGTCCGGTGACTTACGGTGATGTGTTCTTGCAAAATGAGCGGGAAATGTCGGCCTATAATTTTGAGTATGCGGATACCGATATGTTATTTAAACATTTTGCCGATTACGAACGCGAAAGCCAACGATTTATTGAGCTGGCTTTACCTATTCCTGCCTATGAAATGGCATTTAAGGCCTCGCATGTGTTTAATGTCCTAGACGCTAGGCATGCCATCTCCGTGACGGAGCGCCAAGGCTATATTTTACGGATTCGTACGCTAACCAAGGCAGTTGCCCTGGCCTATTACAACGAACGGGAGCGTTTGGGCTTTCCCATGTTAAAACAGGAGGCAAATCATGCTTAAGCAAGATCTCTTGTTTGAAATAGGTTGTGCAGAATTACCACCCAAAAGTTTAAAGCGCTTAGCAGAGGCCTTAGCAAATAATATCCAACTGGCCTTACAAAAAGTTGAGCTTAGCTTTACTACCCTCCAATTTTTTACCACGCCTAGGCGGCTAGCCATTTATATTAAAGAACTTGCTAGCTTGCAACCAGAACGCATGATAGAGCGGCGTGGGCCTGCATTAGCGGCCGCGTTTGATAAAGAGGGCAAGCCAACGCCCGCTTGCCAAGGGTTTGCAAAATCTTGTGGGGTGAGCGTTGATGAGTTAATAAGGCAGGAAACCGATAAGGGCACTTGGCTTGTTTTCCGCCAATTGCAAAAAGGTAAAACAGTTAATGAGCTAATGCCCGATTTATTACAACAAGCGATTGCTGCATTACCTATTGCTAAACCCATGCGTTGGGGAAGCTCTGAAGTAGAGTTTGTACGGCCGGTACATTGGGTGGTGTTGTTATATGGCACGGATGTGATTCCGGCAGCTATTTTAGGCAAGCAAACCGATAGGTTAACCTATGGACATCGGTTTTTACATCCCACTGCGCTGAAACTTAATACGCCAGCAGATTATCTTACTACCTTACGCCAAGCCTATGTAGAGCCCGATTTTGCTAAACGACAGGCACTGATTCGTGAGCAGTTATTAAATATAGCTAGGGAGCACGATGCGCAAGTAGGAATTAATGAGAGTTTGTTAGATGAAGTCACCAGTATTGTGGAATGGCCTACTGCTTTACTGTGTAATTTTAATGCTAAGTTTTTAGCGGTGCCTAAAGAAGCTATTATCACTGCACTTGAGTCTCATCAAAAGTGTTTTATGCTGTGGAATCAGCAGGCCAATTTATTGCCACATTTTATTACGGTGTCCAACTTAATTAGCCGCGAGGTTAATCAGGTGATTAAAGGCAATGAGCGTGTGGTAACCGCGCGTTTAGCGGATGCGGCTTTCTTTTATCAAACCGATTGCCAACAGCCTTTAGAGCAATATTTAAATCAATTAAAACAGGTGGTTTTTCAAGAAAAATTAGGTAGTTTATTCAATAAAGCCGAACGTTTAGCCCAGTTATGTATAAGTTTAGCCGAGCCATTGCAGTTAAATAAAGAGTTAGCTAAACAGACGGGTATGCTCGCAAAAACCGACTTAATGACTCAAATGGTAGGCGAATTTCCGGAGCTGCAAGGCATTATGGGTTATTACTATGCTAAGCAAGAAGGTTTACCGGAGGCCTTAGCTTTAGCATTGAAAGAACAATACCTCCCGCGCTTTGCCGGTGATGTTATACCCGAGTCATCCTTAGGTTGTGCTTTAGCGCTGGCCGATCGTTTGGATAGTTTGGCGGGCATGTTCGCTGCCGGCGAGATTCCAACGGGTGATAAAGATCCCTTTGGTTTGCGTAGGGCCGCGGTCGGTTTGGTAAGAATTTTGGTGGAAAAGCAACTCCCATTAGACCTGACGGCTTTATTGAATCAGGCCTTAGTTAATTATCACGCTTATCCTAAGCTGACTATTAAGCCCAATTTAGCCGAACAATTATCAGTTTTTGTGCTGGAAAGACTAAGGGCTTGGTATCTCGAGCAAGGCATTACAGCCGATACTTTACAGGCGGTGTTTGCTAAACAAATAACGGTTCCCTATGATATTCATTTGCGAATAGAAGCGATACAAGCTTTTAAAGCATTGCCAGAAGCCGCAGCTTTAGCCGCCGCTAATAAACGGGTGAGTAATTTGTTAGCTAAGCAGCCAGCGCAAATGGATTTCGCCATCAACGAGGCCTTATTGCAAGCATCGGCTGAACGCGAGTTATTTAAAAGTTTACAATCTATCCGACAGCAAGTTGAGCCACTTTTTGCCCAAGGTGAGTATGGACAGGCTATGCAACAGCTTGCAGGACTTGGCAAAGTCGTCGATGAGTTTTTTGACCACGTTATGGTCATGGTTGAGGATGAGTCAATTAAACAAAATCGCTTGGCATTATTAAATCAATTGCGTCAGCTATTTTTACAGGTGGCCGATATTTCTTTATTACAATGAAATTAATTATTTTGGATCGCGATGGAGTTATTAATCATGACTCCAAACATTATATTAAATCGCCAGAGGAGTGGATGCCTATTCCAGGCAGTTTAGCAGCCCTTGCCAAGCTTACTCAAGCCGGCTGGACTATTGCAATAGCCACTAATCAATCGGGTATTGCCCGCGGTTTATATACTCACGAAATTTTGGCAGCCATTCATGCCAAGATGCAGAGTATGGTTGCGGCAGCGGGTGGTCAAATCGATAGCATTTTTTATTGTCCGCATCATCCAGCTGAGCATTGTCATTGCCGTAAACCGCAACCTGGCTTAGTAGAGCAAATCGCAGCTCATTACGCTGTTGATATGGTTGGCATACCGTTTGTTGGCGACAAGTGGACGGATGTAGAAACGGCATTAGCAGGAGGCTGTCAGCCAATTTTAGTAGAAACAGGGCTTATCAAAACACAAATTTTCCCTACCGAACAAGCGGTCCCCGTATTTGCTAACCTATTGCAAGCCGTGAATAAGTTAGTTAGTTAATTTCTCTACATACCCTTTTCCCAAAATCATACAACACATTTTTATGATAATACCATTTATATTAAATAACCTTCCCTTGCCAGGACATAGGGGTATAAGCCAACCTTGTTTTTC